>CAZFQW010000033.1:0-13902 GCA_964521225.1 uncultured Roseobacteraceae bacterium | reverse complement strand
CATTTTTCCTAAAGCACCCACAAACAAGATTTCAGCGGCTTTGTCTAAAGCTTTTACAGCATCGGCAATGGCAATAGCAGGGTAAATATGCCCTCCTGTTCCGCCGCCGCTTATTACAATTCTGATATGGTTTTTCTGGGTATTAATAGTTTTAAGTGTTGAGTTTTTAGTTATGAGTTCAATTTCCCTTTATATTTTGCTGTGTTGTTTTTACAATTGAGGTTAGCATTTTAATAAGTTCTTCAGTTTTGTTTTTTAGTGATTGAAAATCATATTCTACAAATTGAGCATATTCTAAAAGCTCAACCCAATAAAGTGTTTCACGCGCTTCTTTAGATGAAATAGACATTTTAGCCGCAAAATCTTTTTTAGAGAATCCTGCAAGGGCTTCATTTACATTTGCCCCGATTGAAGTAGCAGCGCGTAAAAATTGTTTTGAAAGCACATACTCATTCTGAGCAAGCAATAGCTTATAGACATCAATAGCTTCTATTGAAAAATCAAATGCTTTTTGCTTTACGATACTTTCCTTCATCCTTTTATCAACTTTGACTAAAAACTCAACACTCAACACTAAAAACTAAACCGTAGCTTCTTCCGCCTCTTCTTCTTCGGTTCTGCTTACACTTAATACCATCCCCAAAGTCATCCCTGTGAATAAAAGCGAGGTTCCTCCCATACTCAAAAGTGGAAGGGGTAAACCTGTAATGGGTAAAATCCCTACTACTACACTCATATTTACCAATGCCTGCACTACCAAACTGAACGTAAGTCCGGCAGCGAGCAAGCCCCCGAAGGCTCGCCTAGTTTGAGCGGCGGCAACCATGCCCCTATAAAGCAGCACGAGGTACAAACCAATAATGATTACCGCACCAATAAGGCCATATTCTTCTACTATAATGGCAAAAATGAAATCTGAATAGGGGTGGGGCAGAAAATTTCGCTGAATGCTTTTGCCTGCACCTTGCCCGGTGAGTCCTCCCGAAGCAACGGCAATATATGCTTGTTCCGCTTGGAAAGGGGTATCAGAATCATCTAAATAAGTTCTTAACCGGCTCGATACGGTGTCGCTCCTTTGCCCAAAAGTGAAAGCAAACATTCCTGCTAACATTCCTACCATTAGCATTGCTCCTACATATTTTACAGGCACTCTGCCTATAAAAAGTAAAAGCATACAAGTGATAAACAACAGGCCTGCACCCGACCAGTCAGTTAAACCGATTAAACCACAGATTACACCCGTCCAAACCATTAGCGGGGTTAAATCGCTTTGGTATTCTTTTATAGTCATTTGGCGTTTCGAGAGCATGCTTGCAATGTTGGTAATGAGTGCAAGTTTTGCCAAATCGGCGGGTTGGAAGGTAATGCCCGTCATAGGCACACTTAACCATCTTGATGCCTCGTTGAGGGTGGTTCCAAATTGCCAAGTAATTAGCAATAGCGGTACCGAAGCTAGTAAGGCAAACCTGGACAGCCTTGAGTAATAGTGGTAAGGTATTTTATGGCACAAATAAGTGGCAAAAAAGCCCAAACCTACCAATAAAGCATGCTTAAAAAGCACGTATTCGGTAGCCCCTCCGTAAGAGCGATACGCCAAAGTACTTGCGGCACTGTAAACCACCAAAATACTCATTAAAGAGAGTACAATGGTAATTGCCCAAATTACTTTATCGCCTTTTAAATATTCCGCTACTTTTTCTCTAGAACTCATTAGGCTATCTTTCTTTCAGGTGAATAATGAATTTCAAGCCCATGATTTTTGAATGGGCGGATATGCTCATCAATAGCAAATTTGAACTGGTTTCCTAAAACTCCGATAGGGAAGGGAACGAGTTCTTTTACCGTCAGTGGGCTGTAAAGTACAGTGTCTGACTTCTCTGCGAGTGAGTAGGCCAGCTTTACAGCCGCTGTTATATTATTCGCATAGTGGAACGAATAGACCAACTCGCCAAATTGGCGCTCAATACTCTCATTTGTTCCTAGGTTGATAATTGCTTTTACTTTTCTGCAAACTAAATCGGAGAAAACCGCACTTTCTTCTTCGATACTTCCATCTGTAATCCATACTACGGGTTCTTCGCAGCTTTCTAAGGCATTTTGGGCTGATATTAGCCCATAAGCCGTGGCATCGTTAATAAACTGAATGCTATTTACTTTGGGTAAATACTCCATGCGGTGGAGCAACCCTTTGTAAGTGCCTAGTACTTGCTCAATGAGTAAATCGGGAATTTGGAAATACCTTGCTGCCATGCAAGCGGCAATTGTATTTAAAGTATGGTGATTCCCTCTATTTGCATTCAATGAAAATACGATAGGAGGCTCTTCTTTCAGCACGCCAGCATCTGAAATATAGGTTTGTGTAGGGAACTCTATTCTATTCGCCCTTTTGAAAACCATAGAAAAAGGTTCAGGATTTAAAACCAGTGCTTTTTGGTTTAAAATCCTTGAAATTTCTTCGTCGTCAGCATTATAAATTAGCCTTGAACTATGCTTTGCCTCGTCTAAGAGGTTTATGAACGATTCGTTCGTTTCTTCTTCAAACTGGTTAATCCATAAAATAAGCTCGGGGCTAAAATTGCTGATACTGTTAAACTCGCTAGAAGCCGCTTTTATAAACAAGACTTCTGCACCTTTATCGTCTAATGCATTTGCAAGGCTATCAGCAGTTAAGTTGGCAATTACCACTTTATACGCCAATTGCTGTAGCAAAACAGAAAGTAAATGTGCTGTACTACTCTTCCCTCTCTCACCTATAATAAGTATTGATGGTAGGGGGCTTAACTCTAAAAGTGCTTGCACATAACTCGTGTATTTCACATTAGCATGTCCAGCACCTTGTATACCTTCATTTTCGGAGATAATCCAATGGGCTTGTGCTAATCTTTCAGGATTATTTTGTCCTTCTTCGAACTGAATTTGATGAGCTACTAAACTTATTTTTATAGCAGAAGGCATTAACTCAACAGAAGACACAAATACGCCATAACTTGCTTTTTTAGCTAAAATAGCAACTTGTAATGCCGCTTTCGAATTCCCTAATATGATGATTTGTTTATCCATAGTATTCATTAGAATTAGCGAATTTTTAGGGTTACAATCGTGAGCAATGCGAATAGTAATCCTACAACCCAAAACCTTGTTACAATTTTAGATTCGTGGATTTCCATTTTTTGGTAATGATGATGCAAAGGCGACATTAAAAAAATGCGTCGTCCTTCGCCGTACTTTTTCTTAGTGTATTTAAAGTAACCTACCTGAATAATCACAGAAAGATTTTCAATTAAAAAAATGCCACATAGCAGAGGTAGCAGTAATTCTTTCCGAATAATGAGTGCCAACACGGCAATTACCGCCCCAAGCGAAAGGCTGCCTGTATCGCCCATAAAAACCTGGGCGGGGTAGGTATTGTACCATAAAAAACCAATGCAAGCCCCCACTAAAGCAGTACAAAAAATAACTACTTCGCCCATGTTAGGGATGTACATGATATTGAGGTATTCAGAAAAAATGGTATTCCCGGAAACATAGGCCAAAACCGCTAACACAGTAGCAATAATTGCCGAAGTTCCCGCAGCAAGCCCATCAATACCATCGGTAATGTTAGCACCATTTGAAACCGCAGTGATGATAAATATCACCACAAGTACATAGAAAACCCATGTTAGGCTATCGGGTAAAAAGAAAGCCAAATCTGCGTAGTCTAATTCATTATCTTTAAAAAATGGAATATTGGTTTTGGTAGATTTTACATCTTGAAAAGTTTTGCCTCTGGTTCTTGATGTATCCGTAATTTCAGTTTCAGGCTCGTTGAATTCCCTTACCACAACCTCTTCGTGGAAATAAAGGGTAATACCTACGATTAACCCTAAACCTACTTGCCCAACTACTTTAAATTTCCCTTGTAAACCCTTTTTATTTTTCTTGAATATTTTGATGTAATCATCGGCAAAACCAATAGCTCCCATCCACAAAAGAGAAGTGAGTAAAAGTAAAATGTAGATATTGTCTATCTTGGCGAAAAGTAACACAGGAATAACCACCGCAGCAATAATGAGCAAGCCGCCCATTGTGGGAGTTCCTTCTTTTTCTTTTTGCCCTGTTAATCCCAAATCTCTTACGCTTTCGCCCACTTGCTGCTTTCGCAAAAAGCGGATGAGTTTGTTCCCAAACAAAGCACCCATTAATACCGAAAGGGTAGCGGTAATTACTGCCCTGAACGAGATGTACTGGAAAAGCCCTGCACCGGCAAGGTCGTAGGCATCGTTGAGATATTTGAATAAATAGTAAAGCATCAGAGGGTATCTGCGTATTGAGTATTATTAAATGATTGAAACAACTTTTGTATTTCTTTTTTATCATCGAATGGAAACCGTTCCCCATTAATTTCTTGGTAAGTTTCGTGCCCTTTGCCCGCCACTAAAATTACATCGCCCTTTTGCGCTTCAAGGCAGGCCGCTTTAATTGCTTCTCTTCTCGAAACTTCAATTTTAACTTTACTCAAAAGCTCAGGAGCGACTCCTACTTTCATGTCTTCAATAATCTGCTCTGGGTTTTCCGAGCGAGGGTTATCAGAAGTAAGCCATGTTAATTCACTCTTTTCGGTGGCAACTTTCGCCATCATTGGGCGTTTGCCCTTATCTCTATCGCCGCCACAGCCTACCACGGTAATTATTCTCTGATTCGCCTTTTTTACAGCATTAATGGTTTCCAATACATTTTCCAAGGCATCCGGAGTGTGCGCATAATCTACCAAAGCAGTGATTTTATTCAGCGTTTCCACGCGTTCAAACCTTCCTTTGGCTGCTTTTAATTCGGAAAGTGCTGCAAGCACTTTGTCTGAATTTTCGCCAAGCGATATAGCCGTTGCATAAACTGCTAAAAGATTATATGCATTGAACTCGCCAATCAGTTGAAACCATGTTTCTTTTCCTCCTATTTCTAGGCATAAACCTTCAAAGCTGTTTTCAACTAGTTTGGCTTTAAAATCAGCCATATCTTTTAAGGCGTATGTTTTATGTTTTGATATGCAGTTTTGCAGCATCACTCTGCCTCGCTTATCGTCTATATTGGTTAAGGCAAAAGCTGTTTTAGGAAGATAATCGAACAGTAACTTTTTGGCGTTAATGTAATTTTTGAAAGTTTGATGATAGTCGAGGTGGTCGCGCGAAATATTTGTGAAAATAGCCCCAGCTATGGTTAGCCCGGCTAATCGCCTTTGTACAATTGCGTGAGAACTTGCTTCCATAAAACAGTACACACAACCCTCCTCTACCATCTTCGCCATCAATTGGTTGATTGTTAAAGCATCGGGTGTAGTTAATCTGGCATTAACTACCTCGTCGTTAATAATATTTTCGATAGTAGAGAGTAAACCCACTTTATAGCCCATTTTTCTGAAAAGGTCGTAAAGCATGGTTGCCGTAGTGGTTTTTCCGTTGGTACCGGTAACCGCTACCACCTTTAACTTTTTAGAAGGATGGTTGTAAAAGTTAGAAGAAAATATCCCTAAAGCATCCGAAGAGTCTTTTACTTTCAGATAGGTTATACCTGCTTTTAGTTCCGCAGGAAATTCCTCGCACACAATGGCACTCGCTCCATTTTCAATTGCCTTGGCAATAAACTGATGTCCATCGGCAACTGCGCCACGAATTGCCACGAACATATCTCCTTTTTCTACCTTTCTAGAATCTAGTTGTAAGGCATTAATGGCGATAGCCAAATCTCCGTGGTTTTTGGCAACTGAACAATTGTGCAATATGGTGTTAAGCGTTTGTGGCATCTAACTCAAACTCAAAAAAATGGTGTTTCCTTTCTTAAAATCTCTTCCGGGAAGGATAGATTGTTTTTCTACTCTTCCTCTTCCGTATGTTTTTACTTTTAAACCTTGGTTTTCTAAAATATATAGGGCATCTCTAAGGGTCATGCCCCTTACATCGGGTACTTTGCTCTCTGGGATTGAATTGTCGTGCCACTCAATGGTATCTCCCTGCACTTTTGAGCGCACCCAGTTGCTTGTGTTAAACGACATCTGTTTCAGGTTAAATACATCGCTTAAAGCCGTTAAATCTTTGTAGTTTCCTGCTTGTATATAAGGCAGGCTCTCGGTCGCTATTATATCGTGATTTACTTCTTTGTAAAGCTTTTTTAAGAAGACTTTATCGGCAATTTCCCTAAAAACAGGGGCTGCTACCTTGCCACCATATTTCTCATCTCCTTGCGGGTTATCAATTACTACAATGCAGCTATAAATAGGCTTATCGGCAGGGAAATACCCTACGAACGAAGTGTAATATTTTTTGATATACTCCCCGTTATTTAGCTTGTGTGTAGTGCCTGTTTTGCCTGCTATTTTATAATTTTCTGTTTTTATATTGCTTGCCGTACCTCTTTCAACCACACCTTCGAGCATCCCTTTTAAGGTAAATAAGGTATGCTCGCTACAAATTTTCTCGTTCAGTACTCTTGGGAAATACTCGTTAACCACTTGGTTACCTCTTAGTACTTTTTGTACAATAATCGGCTCAATCATTTTTCCATTATTGGCTACCGCATTGTAAAAGGCTAAAATCTGAAGAGGCGATAATTTTAACTCGTAGCCAATTGACATCCAAGGAAGGGAGCAACCACTCCAAGTTTCTTCTCCGGGCTTACCCACAAAAGGAACACCCTCGCCAATCATTTGGAAACCCAAAGGATTGGTTAAGCCAAACTTACTTAAGTATTGTACATACTTGCTAGGTTTCTCACTAAACAAGCGAAATACTAATTTCGACATGCCAATGTTCGACGACTTTTCGAATACCTCTTGTACCGAAAGCTGACCGTAACCACCAATGGTAGCATCTCTCATAATACAGTCTTCGTAGAACATATATTCTCCATCGCCAGTATTTACTGTATCAGTAATACTAATATTTCCTTCTTCGAGAATTGCCATCATAGAAGCCAACTTAAAAGTAGAACCGGGTTCGGCTACTCCTTGGCTACCAACGGCATAGTTATAAATTTCATCATACTGCCCCTTTTCGGTTTCTCCTAAATTCACCATCGCTTTTATCTCGCCTGTTTGCACTTCCATCAAAATGACAGTACCATAATCGGCTTTATGAAGTTTTAGCGCTTTTTTTAGAGAGTTGGTAGCATACTCTTGCAAGTCGATATCAATAGTAGTTTGGACATCGAAACCGTTTTCTGGTTTCAACTGCGACTCGTTAATATCATTTAAATCATTTAATGGTTTCCATCTACCTCCAGAAATTTTTTGGTACAATGCCTCACCATTTACACCTGCTAGTTTTTCGTTGAAACTATATTCTAATCCTACTCCTTTCACTTCTCCGAGCGTATCGGGGCGAGTAAATCCTATCGTTCTTCTTCCTAGCGACTCAAAAGGCTTAAACCTTTTTTCTACTTTTTCAAAAATGATTCCGCCACGGTGTCTTCCCTCTTTAAATATTGGCCAAGAGGCCATCTGCTTTTTTTGCTGATAGGTGATGTATGTCCTGCTCAACACTTTATACCTTCTTTTGCTTTCCCTCGCTTCTTTCAGCTCGTTAACGTATTCTTCGTAGGTTTTATCTTCAAAAAAATCTGCTAGTAATATACACAGCGAATCAATTCCTTCGCTAAATACTTGATTCGAAGAAACAACAGGGTCGAACGCTACTTTGTAGAAGGGCAAGGAAGTCGCTAATAAGTTTCCTCTATCCGCTAAAATGTTACCTCTTGTAGCTTCTATTTCAATGTATCTTAAGCCGTTATCTTTTGCTACTTGTAACCATTTATCGCCTTGGGCAAACTGAATTACCATAAGTTTGTAAATGATAATGACTGCAAAAAAGGCCACAGCTAAAAAAGCCAATCGGGCACGTACTAATATGGAATTTCTAATGCTCACTTAATCGTTGTTTAATTGAATTTTATAAGCAGATTTTTGATTTTCAATAAGTCCGTATTGTTTTACTTTTTCGGCTATTTCTGATTGTTTACTTGAATAAATATACTCGTATTTTAGGGTGCTATAATCTACTCTTAAAATATCTATTTCACTATCTAACTGATTGATTTTTCGGAGAGTACGGTCAGAGTAATAATTGTTAGAAATATAAATAAGCCCTAAAATAGTTAAAAAAATAAGATGCGGAACATAGCGCATTGCATTGCCATCTTTCAAGGCATTGTCTAAGTTCAAAGGATTCCAGCGAACCTTCTTTTTTTCGGGTCTTGGTGGTGTCCTAAACGCATTCATTTGTTGTTCATTTCTGGTGAAAAATCTGTTCTTTCGGCGATTCTAAGTCGGGCACTTCGCGCCCTGTTATTGTTAGCAATTTCTTCTTCGCTTGCCTGAATTGCCTTGTTAACTATTGGCTTAAAAGGGCGCAGCAAATTGCCATACATATCTTTGGTTTGTTCTCCTGTATAATTGCCTGCTTTTACAAAGTGCTTCACAAGCCTATCTTCCAAAGAGTGGTACGACATAATTACGAGCCTTCCCCCCGGCTTTAGCACTTCCACGGCTTCGTTTAACATGCTTTTGAGCGCTTCTAACTCATCGTTTACCTCAATTCTGATAGCTTGAAAAACTTGTGCGTAAAATTTATTTTCCTTGCCTCTTGGGGCGAAATTTTCAAGAATATTTTTGAGTTGTGTAGTAGTTTCAATAGGCTGAACGCTTCTTGCATTTACAATTGCTTTGGCAACTGTTCTGGCTTTTTTTACTTCACCGTAATACCACAGAATATTGCTAATGGCTTCTTCTTCGTACTCGTTAATTACATGAAAGGCAGAAGGCTCTGCATTGGCATCCATGCGCATATCTAAACTCCCTTCTAAGCGGATAGAAAACCCACGCTCTGCTTGATCGAAATGATGCGAAGACACGCCCAAATCGGCTAAAATGCCATCTACTTCTCTGAATCCATTCAATCTCAAATATTTTTTGAGATAGCGGAAGTTTGCTTCTACAAAAACGAGCTTCTCACAGGCAATTTCCTCAGCATTTGCTTTGGCATCGGCATCTTGATCAAAGGCAATTAATTTACCGCCTTCCAACCTATCCATAATAGCACGCGAATGCCCACCACCACCAAAAGTAACATCAACATAAGTCCCTTCCGAAGAAATGTTGAGCCCTTCCAAAGCCTCTTGGAGCATTACAGGTACGTGATATGGTATTTGCGGCGTTTCCATTACGACGATTGCTCTCCAGTAATTTTATTGTCTAAATTTTCGTTTACCTCGGCTCTGTTGATGTTCACTACTACACCCGATTGCTCTTTAGAAACACTTGGGCCAGAAAGGTACTTTTCAGCCATTTCCGAGAATTCTTCTTCGTCCTGAATCAAGAACTCTTCGTAAGTCTCAGGATTCCAAATTTCAATTCGGTTGCCCATTCCTACCAAAATTGCATCCTTGTCTATATTGGCGTAGCGCAACATCGTTTTTGGAATAAGAAATCTTCCTGTTTTATCGAGTTCAACCTCTGTGCAACCTCTCAAAAAAGTTCGTTGGAAATTTCGCTGTTCGCGGTTAAACTCATCTAAACCCACAACCCTCTGAAAAATTTTATCCCACTCTTGTTGGGGATAAATGGTAAGGCAGGGTTCAAACCCTCTTCTGATAGTTACTTTAACCTCTTCGGCTTCCGAATCTTCAGGCAAAGCAGATTTGATACGTGCAGGAAGCATCATTCTTCCTTTCGCATCCAGTTTGCATTCATATTCGCTGGAGAAGTAGGTCATTTCAAAAACTTATATAGATTTATAACAGAATTATAAACAAAACTAATATATTATCAGCCAATAACAACCACATTTTCCCACTTTCCCCCACTTTTTATTAAAATAAGTGTGAAGGAAGTACGCTCGGTTGCTACAATGTAGTTTTAGAATCTTATAAAAGAAGTATTTAATAGTATGTAAAAATTGCGTTATAAGTTGTTTATGTGTTGTTACTTAAAGCTTTACTTTAAGTAAAGCGCAACTTAATATACTTTATGTTAAATTTTATATCGAACCTTCTCTAATCTTTCTTTGAGGAGCTTAGTTATCTGATAATGCTACTTTTATGTCGATTCATCTCAAATAGTGGTAAAAAGTGGAATAAATGGATTTAGTCTTCTAAATGATTACAATATTAATTATTGATAACTAAATAAACAATTGTATGATTATAAATTTAACTATAAATAATTCCCTTAGGCAAACGCATAGCTTTGTTAGAAAACGTACAGCCTAGCCATTTTACATTCTATCATCCTTCGGTAGTAGCCATCTATTTGCATTATCGTTTTGCTATTTATTTGGCAAGCCACTCGGCATTTATTCCCGAACTCATCGAACTTAAAAAAGATAAATACCAAATACGCTGGCTTCCTGCTCTATTGGTAGGCGAAGTGAAAGCTATTTTTGAAATGTTAGTGCAACTTAGTGCGCCTCAGTTAATACAGCTTACGGCCGCTAAGGGCAATAAACAGGGGCTTTCGGGCCAACAGCAATCGAAGCTGCTTTTGGCGGCGTTTCTCAATTTTTTTCAACAAAATAATTTTATAACAAGCAACCTGTATTTTTCTAATTACGATGCCTTAGAGAGCCTTTTCTTTTTACAAACTTCCTTTTATAGCGATGGTTTCCAAACAAAAGAAACACCACAGGCAATTCAGAAATGGTTACAAAAATTCTACTTGGCAGAGAAAGAATATACTCCACTCCTTAAAATTGAAGCAACATAAGCAGAACTGGCGAGCATCAAAAACCTATTTAAGGATAAAAAGTATGCTGAAATTCGTTTAGAAGTTATCCAAGATTTGGCATTGTTAGGCGATTACCTCCCACAAGTAAAACAAATTATACAGACGAAAGGAGAAGGACAAGTTATGGTTAATGGCGAAGCTTTAGTGCCGATTTTATTAGAGTCGTTACCTGCACTTCGGATGCTAAACATTGAAATTCTACTGCCAAAATCGTTGCAAAAATTAGCACAGCCACAGCTTTCGGGGCGGATCCAAACGGAGGGAAATTCCGGGGCAAGTAAAAGCTTTGTGAACTTAGGTGGTATGCTCGAGTTTCAATGGCAAGTAGCTATTGGCGATAGCATGGTTTCCCCCGATGAGTTTAAGAAGAGGGTAAGGCAACTCAAAGGCATTGTAAAAATAAAGGATGCGTAGGTGCTTATCGACCAAAAAGAAATGGCGAACTTTTTAAAGAAGTTAGAAAACCCTCTAGGCTTAAAAGACAACGATTTACTACGCATTGCTTTAAGTAAAGATTACCAAGGGGCAAAGGTTGCATTAGATTAAAAAGCAGCAGAGTTAATGCGTAGCATGGTTGATTTTGATGCCGTTGAGATACCCAATATCAAAAATACAAGTACTGCACAAACCAAGGCAATTAAGAAACTGAAAAGCGCTCAGGTGGTGGCAATGAACAGAACTTCTGTTGAAAACCACCTTTCAGAATATTGGAGTATTTTTGATTTTACCAACAAAGGCTACCTCAATTCTTTAGCAAAATTTAAAGAGGAGTTTATTAAACCTATTGAACTTGAGCAAAGTAAAGAACATTCAGAACGCTTCCGTAAGGTAACCGCGCCGTTTATTATGCAACGGCTAAAAACCGATAAGAGCATTATCAGCGATACCAAAGAACAGTCGGCACTGTATCAAAATATGGTAGAAATGGTGATGAAAGAACTAAAAAACAGTGACGGCATTCAGCGGAAAGGCTTGGTTTTTCAACTGATGAATGCTTTGAAACAAATCTGTAATCACCCGCATCAATATTTAAAAAAAAAAGAAATAGAAGCAGAAAAGTCGGGGAAAACGCAAATGCTGCTTTTTTTGCTCGATAACATATACGAAAACGGAAAGAAAACGCTGATTTTCACCCAATACAAAGAAATGGGCGATTTGTTAGTAAAACTGATTCAGGAAAAATACCACAGCAAACCCCTTTGGCTACATGGCAGAGTAAGCCGCAAGAAGAGAAACCAAATGCTAGAAGATTTCCAGACCAAGCCCTACATAAAAACAATGTTACTCTCGCTAAAGGTAGGTGGAACCGGGCTGAACCTTACCCAAGCAAGTCATGTAATTCACTACGATTTGTGGTGGAACCCAGCCGTAGAAAACCAAGCCACCGATCGGGCGTATAGAATTGGACAAAAAAATAATGTGATGGTTTACAGGTTCATTACCCAAGGCACGTTTGAGGAAAAAATTAATGAGATGATAAAGTCTAAGAAAGAACTTACCGACCTCACCGTAAACACCGAAGAACAATGGATAGGCGATTTAACTAACGACGACTTACAGAGTATTTTTGAGTTGGGGTAAATAAGCATAAAATGCCACAACATTTAGCCAATTTATGAAGGCAGTAGGTTTCACAAACTTTTTTGGTAGGTGTACTATTTTTTGCAGAAAGAGGAGCGTTTTCAGAAAAGTACTTAATACTTCTTGAACAAAAGTTCTTCTAATACTTGGTAATCTTCGGAAATATAAAATTGAATGAGCGATGCAAGGCGGAGCGATAGATGTTGAAAAACAAATTCCCCTTGTTCATTTTGCCGGGTAATTACTTCGGAAAGTCCATAGCGTTGCGCTACGGGAAGCTCTGCTACAAAAGCTCTTTGGGTAAGTAGCATCGCCCTAATGCCGGCATGTAGGCTGCCACACATCAGTAGCCCGCTGCGATCGGCAGTAAGCTGTAATAGCCGTGAAGTGGCTAAGAGCTGCTCTTCGGTTTTTAGCTCTTCGTGCTTTCCATTTTCCGAATAGGTGTTATTTGTATCGTACAACCACTTCATTAAATCGGAGCTAGTGGCGGTAATTGAGCCTATTTTCTCTGTTTGCCGCAAGAGGTTTCCCAATTTTACGGAGTTGCCCAATACTCTGGTAATTGCCTGTAAGGTGCTTGTTCCTGTGAGTACCGTATCGAGTACAATTTTGCCTTTTTGCCAAGCACCTTGCCATACATCTTGTGCGGTAATTCGGGCATGTTTAAAATACAGATGAGCCATTTCGGCACCAATAGCAAACCTTAGTTCTAAGGGACTCATAAAAAATACAGACTTTTCGTTGAGGTGCTCACTACCAATAATAATAAAATTAGTAGGCCCTTCAAATGCTTGGATACCAACCCCTTTTTCTCCTCTTGCCAAATAGGCTTCTACGCCATTCATGCCAAAAGCTACTTGAATATCGGCGATAATATCTAAATAGATTTGATGTTCTTTCTGCGAGCCGAGTCTTTCAGTGTAAAGCTTTAAATGCGAGTAATCGGGAATTTGTGTAGAGGCTACCCATGTTTTTAACTGGTTAAATGCCCCTTGGTTTTGTGTGGCAGGATGAGGAAGCCTAGCATTTAATTCTTCTGCATGTATGTTGCTATAAAACCCCCGTTCTTCGGTTACAGAATAGTAGTTCGCCATCCCGTCGTGCGCTAAAATTCTGATAACTTCTTTTACTTTCAAATTTACGTTATCGTCGTTGCTGATTTGCAGAATGTGCTTTAGGCGGTTTTTATTCAGGGGTTGAAGCTGTGCTAATGCTAACTTTTCACTTTGCGCATTTTCCAATCCTTTTGCCTTCATTAAAAGCTCAAGTACGGCTACTTTAATAGGAGGGCCGGCACCATTGGCACTTAAATTAATATCGCTCGGAGGCAGTAAGTCCGCAATGGTTTCGTCGGGTAAATGTGTTTTTACTTTTTCAAGTATAGCAATGGCTTCCTCCTCTTTTTTATCTATAAGCAGGTGCTCGCAAAACTGAATTTCGAACAAGAGCACTTTTAATTCTTGGTAGCTAGTATTCTTCTGCGCCAGAAATTTTTCCCGAATTTCTCTGTGGAAGGGGATAAGCTTCGCCAGCTCAGATTGTTCTTTGCCAATATGAAGGCACAAGTG
>CAZFQW010000032.1:0-13962 GCA_964521225.1 uncultured Roseobacteraceae bacterium | reverse complement strand
CTCTTTAAATTTCTTATTTTCAAATGCTTACAAAAACTTAAACATGCTCTAAGTAGCAAAAAACAATTCACAGACCTTAAAAATAAATATTGTTAATTTATAGTTAACTGTAAGCAGTGTGGCATTTAGCCCCTAACATTGTAAAAAATTCAAACGACTCAACTTAGCCTAAATTTCTGATTTTTGCATGGCAAATTCATCTAATAAAAAGAACACAGGTACAACGGCGGGAGTGCTGCTACCTGATAATGAACTGGTTACTCAGCTTAAAAGATGCACACAGCTAAATGACGATTCGCTTTCTTGCGCACTTATTGTCAATAAGTTGCATGGCAAAACCCAAAAGATTAACGAGCAACGACTTAAAAATTTATTAGAGAAATTTTCTTAAATTTTAGTACCGTGTATAAATATCTTCTAGTATGGTTTGCATTATCATCTTCATATTGTTTGAAGATGAGGTGTAATGGTTGTGCATGAAACTAAACATCAGTAATTTCCCACTTTTTGCTTTTAGGTAACCGCTTAAGCAATGGTTGTTGCTGAGCGTTCCTGTTTTGGCAAAAACATAAGGATTCCCATTTTTACCAGCGTACCAGTTTCTAATTGTCCCTGAAACTCCTCCCGCTGCCAACATTCCAAAAAGTCTTTCTTCTTCCCCTACTTTATTATAAATTTTTTCGAGCAGCCTAATGGTAGTTCTTGGGGTAAACATATTATAGCGCGAAAGACCGGAACCATCTACCCAAGCTAATTCAGCAGGAGCATCGGCAAAAACACTATCCTTCATGCAATTGATAGTCGCTCGGCTACTCAAAGTATCTGAAAGCATAGCAGAACACATAAGTAAAATTTGCTCTGCATATAAATTATCACTTGGCTGTAACATTTTGCGGTACAGCGTATCAATCGGATGGCTATAAAAAGTGGTTCTTTCTTTTGGTAGTAATTGCCCTTCTATGAACACAATCGCCCTTTTTAAGGTATCGGCAAGTAGGTTTACAAACAGCGTATCGCTGTAATGAAAAGGTGCGGCTCTTGTGAAGTTTCTTTTCATTCGGTTAGGATTCACTTTATAGGTATTTCCATCGAAATCTCTTTGTAGAAACTTGTTGCGCTCCAAGGTGTCGACAAGTGTTACATAATCTTTAAAATATGGCGGTTTAACAGTAATAGCGTTGTCTTCGAGGGTGTACTCTACAAAGAGATTATTGGCGTAGATAGGAAATTTTGACCGCTCACTAGAATAATAGCTTGTGTAATCGTCCCATGACCACCCTGGCCCTAAACCTGCATCTTTTGTTGGTCGAGGAAGATAAACTAGTGTTTCTTTTCTACTTTTTAAGAAGTTGTATAACGAGTCTACTTCTCCAAAATCAGCATTGAGGAAAGAGGGGTCGCCCATCCCCCAGAAAAATAAAGAATCACTTTTAATAGAATACTGAATGGCTGGAATAGAGTCACCTAAGAGGTTTAAGCCTGCAAAAAAGGTATAAAGCTTTGTGTTTGAGGCAGGTGTCATGTACTTATCGGCATACTGCTCGTAGAGAAATTCTTTTTTTGCAGGGTCGTACAAGACAAAACCTGTAAAACTTTGCTTTAAGTCAGGGGAAGTTTTGAGTAAGTTTGCTGTGTATTTAAGTTGCTTTGGTGGGCGTGTACTTGCGCATCCTACAAAAAACAAAAGAGAAATGCCCAAAATAAAATAGTAGAAAAATGGAAAAAGGTTTGTTTTCATTTGTTTTGGAGGGTTGTATATCTTTAATCGCCATAAGTAAAATTAAACTAAGAAGCCATGCAACGGAATCTAATTATTTGTTTCACAACATTATTACTCATGAATTTAGAAGCTGCAGGACAGTCGTTACACAAAAAACTATTTGAAAGTTACGAGAAGTATCAGGAAAAAACATTGGCGCATCAGCGTTTAACACATGCCGAAGTACAAACGATTTTAAAGAAAGTAGAGAAAAACAATCAATACACAATTAAAAAACTGGGAGAGTCGGTTGAAGGCAGGTCTATTTCAATGGTGAGTATTGGCACAGGAGACATGCCTATTTTGCTTTGGTCGCAGATGCATGGCGATGAGCCTACTGCTACTTTGGCACTTGCCGATATTTTCAATTTCTTTTCTGCCTCCGGCGATGCGTTTGATGGTTACAGAAAAGAAGTGCTTGGCAAGCTTACCCTCCATTTTATTCCGATGCTGAACCCCGATGGTTCAGATAGGTTTCAGCGAAGAAATGCTTTGGATATTGACCTTAACAGAGATGCTGCTCGCCTGCAATGCCCCGAATCGCAAATTTTGAAAGGCACACGCGATGAGCTTCATGCCGTGTTTGGGTTCAACCTACACGACCAAAGCAGATTTTACAGCGCCGGCGAAAGCAACGAAAACCCTGCGGCAATTTCTTTTTTAGCTCCTGCTTTCAATTACGAAAAAGATATTAACGATGTACGCAAAAGAGCTATGCAAGTAATAGGACTTTTAGACGATATGCTACAAGAGTATGCGCCCAATAAGGTGGCTAAATATAATGACGATTTTGAGCCTCGTGCTTTCGGCGATAATATCCAAAAATGGGGTACTAGTACTATTTTAGTAGAGTCGGGTGGCTATATAGGTGATCCTGAAAAGCAATATATCAGAAAGTTGAATTATGTGCTTTTACTGCAATCTTTCCGACACATTGCCGATGGTTCATATAAAAAAGAAAGCATCAAGAAATATGATAAAATCCCTTTTAATGATCGTAGTATGCACAGTGTAATTGTGCGTAATGTATCCCGTGAAATGAATGGGAAGAAATTTTTGGTAGATATTGCTACCGTTCACAACGAATATCATGAAGAAGGAGAAAGAAAAGCATTTCGGTATAGAGGGCAGATTTCTGAAATGGGAGATCTTTCTGTGTATCATGCTTACCAAGAGTTAGAGGGAAAGAATATGGATGCGGTGGAAGGTAAGGTGTACCCAACAGTCATCGAAAATGAGGACGCTTTTAACCAACTCGATTATAAAAAGCTGCTTTCTGAAGGATATACGGCGGTAAGAGTTGCGAACTGGCCCAAAGAAAAACGCTATGTAGATGTACCTACGAATGTTTTAAAAGGGTTAAACAGTTCGCATGGTGAGATTGATTTGAACGGTAGAGCCAACTTTACCTTACAAGAAAATGGCAAAGTAAAATATGCCGTAGTCAATGGTTTTTTATATGACCTTTCCAAATCTTTAGAGATAAATGAAGGAAACGGCGAGGTTTACTAAGTAAGTAAATTTTACCTATTTATTTTTTGAGCTTGGCAAGTTTCTTTTTAGGAGCTTGCCAAACTTTTAGGTATCACCCCTATGGGATTTTAACGTTCCGTTACTTCAATTTTCTACAGAGGTTTCAGCTCTTCGGTACGATGGCTGTAATTCAAGCCGATTATTAGGTTAAATCAACCCAACAGCCATTCACTCAATCAATTTTAAAGTGCTGATTTAAGCTTATAAATTTTATCGGATACTTTATCGTATTTTTTACTTAATTCAGGGATATGATAAAATACTTTGTCCATTACCCCTTTTTCGTCTATAATAATTACGGGCGGGTTGGTACTAAAAGCATCGTAGACCGATTGAATTACTGAATATTGATTCATCCTAGAGAAATGAATGTCGTTAGCCAAATCCCAATTAAGGTAAGGTGTCGCTAGGCGGTTATTTAAGTAATACTCATTGCTCTCGCCAAGTACTATAATTTTTTGGTTTTCATATTCTTTTGAGATTTCTAGGTTAGCCCAAAACCCCTCATAGTTGATAGGCCAATATTCGCTTTTTTGAAAAAATATTCCACTTACGCCTAAAATAAAGGTAATCACTATTATTCCATTGATGTAAATTTCAGCGATTTTCTTGCGAATTAATAAGAGTTGGTGTGCAACGAAGAAACTTAAAACAGGTACAATAAATATAAACTGCGAAGGGTTAAAGCGAGGCGCACTTAAAATGGAGAGCCCTGCTACTATGCCCCATAATACCATTATTTGCTGGCAAGATACCTGATAGTTTATAAAAGCGGTTTCCCTAAAAACTCTTATCACTGCAATTATGAGCAATAGTATAGGTATGCTAAGCTGAATGAGTAAATCGGTAATACTTATTTGATGAATGGTGCCCCCTACAAAAATGGAACTGAGGTATTGAAACGCAAAGTTGGGCAGTCCATCACTTATAAAGAAAAATGATATATGGATAACAACGATAGATAAAAATCCATAAAATAAATTAAGAATCCCTCGCCACGAAGATGCCCTAAATAAAATAATTATTACTACAGAGAGGAACAGGTAAAAAATTGCAGAAAAATTAAAAAAGAATGCTACTCCTAAATAAATTCCTGCCGATAATAGCTCGTCGTTTCTGCCTCTTTCCTCTGGCTTTAAAAGATAGTTAAGTGCTAAAATCAAAAAAGTGAGCGACAATAACTGAGGCGATAACGTCATAAAATCGGTAGAGATATTCATGAATAAAACATACAAGAGCGCCGGAATATATGTTTTTTCGTTGTAAATATCTTGACGGATTAATGCCCTATTAAGCACTAAGGCTTGTAGTATCACTAAAATAATAGCTAGAATGCGCAAGGAAAGGACAGATTTCCCAAATAGGCTTACAATGCCCCAATAAAAACCTGCTGCCAAAGGGGGAATTGTACTCCAAACATCGGCATAAATTAAATTGCCGTTGCCTAAACTTTCGCCTACAATGAGCCAGTCGATTTCCGCAGATAAAATCCACTTTTCCGAAAGTAAAAAAGGAACTCGCATCCCTACCAAAAATAATAGTGCTACGAGTACTCTTAGAGGGTCGTTAATGCGAAATAGGCGAATCAAGGTGTGTCCTCTTTATCTTCTGGTGGGATTTCTAAATTTTTAAATAGACTGTTTACTTCTTCAATTACGTCTTCGGTATCGTCTAAATAAAATACAAGTTCGGGCACTACCCGAACATGGTTTCTTAGCCGTTGCCCTAAAGTTTGGCGAATCATCTTCGATTTTTCTTCTACCTTTTCCATGAGCATATTTTTGCTCGGAGCAAGCATAAAACTTAAATATACTTTGGCCATCTTTAAATCGGGCGAAGGCAATACTTGCGTTACGGTAATAAATGCCCCGTTGAAATGGGTATTTGAATTTTGTTGGAAAATTTCCCCTAAGTCTTTTTGTAACATTCGGGCAAATTTCTTCTGTCTTTTACTTTCCATTGTGGATTTTAATTTTTAATCTTCCTCAATCTCTTCAACGCTTTCATTTTCAGAAAGCAACTCATTTAATTTTAAATCTTCAACAAGATTAAGGATATAATAAATTTCATCGTAGAAACTTCTTGCAAATTTAGGATTATAAAGTGGTGCGGTTAAATTAACTTTAAAAATTTCTCTTTGTAAGTTCACCCCAATAAAAACCTTGTTTTTGATACACGAAACAAACACTTCGGCATTGCTCTTTTTTGAGAGATACATGATTTTTTCCATAAAGCCCTCGGTAAGTATGCGTTCACCTTCTAAGACGGTATCGGAATAAACTACAAATTTACTGGCAAATTCCGGATCTGTAGGATTAATATATTTACCCCAACGCAAATCATATTTTTGGGTGAGTTTTCCTGTATAACCCATTTTTTTATAGAGCCTATCAGGAAGTATAAAAGTTCTTCCTTTAAACTCTAAAGGAGGCTCTGCAATCAAAAAAATCCCATTAAATACGGTATTCCATTTTGATTTTTTTCTTGCTTTGTCTGCCTTTTCGTACTGTACCATTAACTCTGAAAGCTGGATAGGAACACCATCAATTTCTCCAGAAATTAAATCGTCGCCGGTGTAGTGATCTGGTTGCAGGGAGAACAGCTTGCTTTTTTCAAACTCTTCATAGTCTATAAAACCATCGGCATCGTAACTAAGAGAGTCGTCCATAAAAGAAATCATTCGCTTTACCACCGTTTCTTTATAATCGGCAGGAATACCCTCGTCTACATAAAGTTTCCTGTAAACTAAAAAGCCAATTACTGGTACTACAATAAGCGTGAGGAATATAGAATATAAAGTAAACGCTTTAAAAAAAATGAGAATAAGATGTCCAAAAATGAGACTTGCCACAATTAAGCCCAAGCGAAGCCTCTGTTGGAACATCCCTTTCCTGCGATTTTCTAACTCTTCTAAGTCTCCGACTACTTCTTCTTTAAAAAATGCTTTAAATTCCTCGAAGCTGTTCATGCACTCAATAATTAATTTCCTAAACCTTTTATAAGGAGCTGATAATATAAAAAGCAGAAGCGTATTCGTTCAGAATAAAGCCAATACCTCTAAGGTGTTAAGTTAATATTTCTTTGGTAAGATTAGAAACAAAGCATTGAACCGACATAAAGTTAAATACAAAAATTTCGTAATCGTAGCATTCATAGTTTTGCTATGGCTGCCTTTTGCTACATTTAAGAATTACTACCCCTTTTTAAGGTTCGGAATGTTTGCGGAACTCGGTGCTCAACCAACCGGCAAAACAAAAGAGCAATTTGAAATTTTTTTTATAAAAAACGATAGGAAAGTAAAATTTGCAGCACCAATGATGGGCATGAATGCCGCTACTTTCGAGTATCTGAAACGAAACTATTTTTACAGAGGAGAAACCGATAAGTTATTAAATACAGTTGTTAATCGTTTTGAAAATGGGGATGATTTCCGTTGGGATTTCTATAAAATATCATCGAGAGAAAAAGAGGGAATAGATTCTCTATTAGTTTCTTCGTTTCCATAAAAGCACATGAGCTATAAAAAATGGATACAACCAAAGCCATTATTATCCACTATTAGTCATTTTCCTAAATGGCTACTTCTTATCGCCGCCTTGATTATGGGTATCACCATATTTTACGTATGGGAAGGCAGAGATTGGGTTTTACAAATTTTAGAGGGCGATATTTCCTCGTGGCAAACAGAGGTTATTCAGTTTCTTTACCCGCGTTTCTCGGTAGAAATACAAAGACTTTCTAAAGATTTTTTTTTACAGAAAGCCGACCAACTTGTTTTAAGAATCAATGCTTTAAGCTTTCTAGGGTTGCTATTTTTCGCATTATACCGAAGCTCCATTTACAAGGTTAAAATATCGGCATTTTGGGATAAGCAAGCCTCTGTTTCGGGTACAAAATATCTTGTACGATTATTTTATACCGGCATATTCTTGTTTACAAAAGACTGGTTATCTTTTCTGTTAGATTATAATGCATTAACCCCTTTTTACAAGCCTTTCTCTTTTAATGCATTATTACAAATTCCTTTTCCCTCAGCTAATATATTATATATACTATGGAGTGCTTATGCTGTTAGTATTGTTTGCGTTGCACTATGGATAAAGCCTTTATGGTTTTCGATAATTGCTTCCTCTATTTTTATTTTTTTACAGTCATTCCTTTACAGTTTCGAAAAAATAAACCACGCATTTGCTACAACGAGCTATGCCATTATTATATGCCCTATCCTTGTCTATTATTCAATAAAAGCAGAGAAACACGGGAAAGTATTTCAAGAAGCTTGGGCAATTGTGTTAATAAAGCTAGCGGTTGGCATTGCCTATTTTCAGAGTGGTTTAGAAAAAGCAATGAATTCAGGATTCAACTGGTTTCAAAACGATTTTTTGTTACAAACAAATATTTCAATAGGCTTTTTCAACAATTCTTTACCACTTTTAGTTATGGGATTTCAAATGAGTTTCATTTTATTTACATGGAAAACGCCATGGCAATGGATTTTTCTTATAGGTGGAGTTGTCTTCCATTTTAGTACTGTGTGGTTCATAAACGTAGGAGCATTCTTAAATCCTTGGATTTTCATGTATATTTTTTGGATTATCAAACTTAAAAACCATTGAAAACAAGCTTTTTAGATACCTTTTTAAGAAGAAATTTGTAGAAATATAAAAATATATAATTACTCATTCTGTACTCACTTTTTTTACAAAGTGTTAATTAGTATTTTCGCAGCATATCATTATCAAGGTTCAGTAAGTCTAAACTAGAGATGACAAAAAACTTAAAGTTAAAAAAAGGTTTCACCATAAATCTTGCAGGTAAAGCAGAGTTAAAAACTACTGAAAAGCCATCAAGAACTTATGCCATTAAACCTACCGACTTCATGGGAATGGTTCGCCCAAAGCCTATGCTCAAAGAGGGAGACAGTGTAAAGGCAGGAACTCCTATTCTTTATGACAAAAAATCCGATTCTATCATGTTTACTTCTCCTGTAAGTGGAGAAATTGCAGAGATTGTTCGAGGTGAAAAAAGAGCACTGTTAGAAGTTAGAATTCTGGCAGACAGTAATATCGAATATGAAACTTTTGATAAGTACACTCTTTCTGACCTCAGCAGTTTAAGCAGAGAAAGCATTGTAGAGCAAATGACTAAGAGTGGTGTATGGCCTAATATTATCCAACGACCGTTCGGAGTTATCGCTGACCCAAGCGAAACTCCAAAGTCAATTTTCATCTCTACGTTCGATACCCATCCCCTTGCTCCCGACTACGATTATATCTTCAAAAATGAAGACAAATATTTCCAAGCAGGAGTAGCTGTTTTAAAAAAGCTTGCCAAAGGGGCTGTAAATGTTAACCTCAACGGTAATGCAGAAGTATCTCAAGTATTCTCTCATGTAAAAAATGCGAATATAAATACAGTTTCGGGTATTCACCCTGCGGGTTGCGTTGGTGTTCAAATACACCATATAGACCCAATAGGAAAAGGTGATTTAGTTTGGACTGTGAACCCATTTGGGGTTATTCAAATAGGAAAACTTTTCTTAGAAGGCATTTACGATGCTTCTAAAACAATTGCAGTAGTAGGTTCAGAGGTTAAAAACCCTCAGTACTACAAAACCTACATCGGGGCAAATGTTGAGCCTCTTTTAAAAAACAACCTTAATTCAGAGCATATAAGAGTAATATCAGGAAATGTTCTTACTGGAAAAAAAATAAGTAAAAACAGCTATTTAGGATATTACGACCACCAAATAACTGTTATTCCCGAAGGAGACCGTCCAAGATTCTTCCTCTCTGATGGTTGGTTAGCTCCTACGGCAAGTCGGCTTAGTTTCCATAAAGCTCTAGGTCTATTATCTTTTCTAAATCCTAAGAAAGAGTTTAAGCTAGACAGCAGCATGAATGGCGAAGAAAGAGCTTTTGTAGTTACAGGAGCATTCGAAAAAGTAGTCCCTATGGATATTTTACCTACTTACTTAATTAAAGCAATCATGGCAGGCGATTACGATGAAATGGAAGCTTTGGGTATTTATGAGGTAATTGAAGAGGACTTAGCACTTTGTGAGTTTATTGACGTTTCAAAACACGACATCCAATCTTTAGTAAGAGAAGGCATCGATTTAATCCGTGAATAAAAACAACATTAAGCGTTAACATTTACTTAGCAATCCATAAGCTTAATTGATTTAAACAAACTATTTTTCTATGAAATTTCTAGAAGATATACTCCACAAACAACGTCCGATGTTTGAAAAAGGTGGAAAGCTTGAAAAGTTTTACTACCTGTTTGAAGCAGGCGAAACTTTTCTCTTCACGCCTCCTACGGTAAATAAAAATACGGGTGTTCAAGTACGCGATGCAATTGATTTGAAGCGTATGATGATTACCGTAGTAATTGCTATGGTTCCATGTTTATTATTTGGAATCTGGAATGCAGGACACATGCACTTTTTGGCTATTGGCCAAGGAGAGGCAAGTTTAGTAGATAAATTATTGTTAGGCCTTCAACTAGTATTGCCAGTAGTGATTGTAGCGTATGCTGCAGGAGGTTTAGTAGAAGCCATTTTCGCTATTGCTAGAAAGCACCCTATTAACGAAGGTTTCTTAGTCACAGGAATGCTAATTCCTTTGGTAATGCCTGTTACAATTCCTCTGTGGCAAGTAGCGCTAGCTTCTATTTTTGCCGTAATCATTGCAAAAGAAGTTTTTGGAGGTACTGGAATGAATATTCTCAACGTAGCCATGACTGCAAGAGCATTCTTATATTTCGCTTATCCTGCTGAAATTTCAGGAGATAAAGTATGGATTTATATGAACGAAGGAGAAAAACTAGCTGACGGATTTACAGGGGCAACGTTCTTAGGGATTGCCGCTTCAGCTTCTACAGATGGAACAAATGTAGTACAAACGGCTTCTACATGGAATGGGGGAATGTACGATTTCATGAATATGTTCATAGGGGCAATTCCCGGCTCTATTGGCGAAACCTCTACTTTAATGTGTATTATTGGTGCGGCTATTCTTATTTTTACAGGAGTAGGTAGTTGGAAAATTATTGCGAGTGTTTTTGGAGGTGCTTATTTAACTGCATTTCTATTTAATCTAATTGGATTAAATGAGTTTATGTTAATGCCTGCTCACTATCACTTAGTAATTGGAGGTTTAGCTTTTGGTGCTGTGTTTATGGCGACAGACCCAGTTTCAGCGGCACAAACAGAAAGAGGAAAGTGGATTTACGGATTCTTAATTGGTTTTTTTACAATCATAATCAGAATAACAAATCCTGCATATCCGGAAGGAATTATGTTAGCAGTTCTACTAATGAATGTATTCGCCCCTCTTATAGATTTTACAATAGTTCAAGGAAACAAAAAAAGAAGATTACAACGTGCGACAGTCTAACACTTATATCATCGTTTTTGCCGCTGGACTTACAATAGTTCTAGGCGGCATCCTCTCTGCAGCGGCAGTTTATCTAAAGCCTCTCCAACAAAGAGAAATTGCACTAGATACCAAAAAGCAAATTCTAAGTGCCGTTATTGATACTGATGAATACGAAAAGTCTGCCTTAGGCGAAATGTATAATCAAAGAATTAAATCTATTGTGGTTGATTCCAATGGAGATGAGGTTACGTTAGACTCAACCTCTAAGGTTAAAACTCCAGAAGATGTTAATATTAAGAAGGAATATAAGAAAGACCCTTCAGAGAGATTATATCCCGTTTTTATGTACATGTCTGAGTCAGGGGATAAAGTAGAAGCATACATCTTACCTCTTTACGGCTTTGGCCTTTGGGATGACATTTGGGGATTTGCCGCCTTAGAACCTGATTTTAATACATTAAAAGGGATTGTTTTCGATCACAAAGGTGAAACACCAGGCTTAGGGGCTAGAATTACCGATGCCGAAGTTCGTAACCGATACCAAGGAAAGGAACTAAAAGATGCAAGTGGAAAGCTAGTTTCTGTCACTATGGTAAAAGGTGAAAATAATTCCAATTTAAACGAACACCAAGTAGATGGAATGTCGGGTGCAACTATTACAGGAAATGGTGTAAATAAAATGTTAGGAAATTATATAGGTTATTATGATGCCTATTTTAAAAATGTGAAATCGAGCATGTAATGCTCTTCTCTATTAACATTAATTTTTTTAAAAATATAAAGTTATGAGTACTGAAGCTGCCGAAGTAGTTCAAAAGAAATCATCAGAAGCACTTTTATCCAAAAGGCGTAAAAAAATTCTTGTTGATCCTTTCGATGACGATAACCCAATTACCGTGCAGGTACTTGGTATATGTTCAGCATTAGCCGTAACGGCCAAGCTCGAACCAACCTTAGTAATGTCCATTGCGGTAATGTTCGTGGTTGTTTTCTCTAACCTCATTATTTCTGTACTAAGAGATGTAATTCCACAACGCATTCGAATTATTGTTCAATTAGGGGTAGTTGCATCATTAGTAGTATTAGTAGACCAAGTTCTCAAAGCCTATTTATATGATGTTTCTAAAGTAATTGGTGTATACGTAGGGCTGATTATTACCAACTGTATTATCATGGGGCGTTTAGAAGCTTTTGCAATGGCTAATAAACCTTACGACTCTATCTTAGATGGATTTGGTAGTGCTTTTGGTTATGCTTGGATTATTCTTGTAGTTGCTTTCTTCCGCGAACTTTTAGGTTCTGGTTCTATCTTCGATTTCAAAGTTTTTGAAGCAATTGGCTGGTCGCAAGATGGATGGGTAGGTTCTAACTATCCTACCAATGGTTTAATGACAAACCCTGTAGGTGCCTTTATTCTTATTGGATTGCTCATTTGGGTACAAAGGACTAGAAACGGGTACGTAGAACATAGTTAATTATTTTAGAGAGTTATTCAACTGAAAACATACGATTATGGATTTAATAAATTTAGGCATTCGATCTATTTTTATAGAGAATATGGTTTTTGCTTACTTCTTGGGCATGTGTTCATACCTTGCTGTAAGTAAAAAAGTATCTACCGCTAACGGATTAGGTTTAGCTGTAATTTTTGTATTAACTATTACAGTACCTTTCAACTGGCTTATTACAAAGTATATACTTTCTGAAGGAGCTTTAATTTGGTTAAGTGACGACTTTGCGAGCATCGACTTAAGCTTTCTACAGTTTATTATGTTTATTGCTGTAATTGCTTCTATAGTACAACTAGTAGAGATGGTAATTGAAAAGTTCTCTCCGTCGCTTTATGGCTCTTTGGGTATTTTCTTACCTTTAATTGCTGTAAACTGTTCTATTTTAGGTGCTGCTTTATTTATGGTACCACGCGAATATAGTTTTATTGAGAGTGTAGTATTCGGATTTACATCGGGTATTGGTTGGTACCTTGCAATTGTTGCCCTTGCTGCAATTCGTGAAAAAATGAAATACTCAAACGTACCAGACCCATTAAAAGGTCTTGGTATCACTTTTATTGTTACAGGACTTATGGGTATCGCATTTTTATCATTCACAGGAATTATTATCTGATTTACTCATCCTGTGTTTATATACAAGAGGCTGTTATGCATTTAAGCGTAACAGCTTTTTTTATGGATAAAAATCATCAAACAAAAAGTTAATATTAATTATTTTTGTTGTGCGATAAATATACTGCCATCATTAATCACATTTTTATTTATTTTAAATATTTGAAAATCAGTATATAATTCTCAATCTTAAATAGCACTAGTGCTTAAAGCAGATAAAAAATGAATATAGCAGATATCAGAAAAGATTACACCTTACAAACACTTGAAGCAGATAAAGTTCATCATAGTCCGATAGCTCAGTTTCAGACTTGGCTACAAGAAGCAATTAAAGCAGCACTCCCCGAGCCAACCGCAATGAATATTGCAACCGTGTCTGCCGAAGGGAAACCCTCAGCAAGAATTGTTTTATTGAAAGGAGTTGAAAATAACGGATTTATTTTTTTTACCAATTATGAAAGCAAAAAAGGGAAAGACCTAGCAACGAACCCTTTTGCGTGCTTAACCTTTCATTGGGCAGAATTGGAGCGGCAAGTAAGAATTGAGGGCAAAATCGAAAAAATAGCTAACGAGCAATCTGAACAATACTTTAATTCTCGCCCAGTAGGTAGTAGAATTGGGGCGCATGCTTCTCCTCAAAGTCAAGTGATTGAGTCGAGAGAGTGGCTTGAAAATCGGGTAAATGAACTGACTGCTACCTATGCCAATAAAACTGTAAAGCGTCCTGAAAATTGGGGTGGTTACATTTTATACCCGAGTTTAATAGAGTTTTGGCAAGGAAGAGCAAGTAGGCTTCACGATAGAATTTTATACACTAGGGTAAGCTCTCAATGGCAAATCAATCGGCTTGCTCCTTAAACTTTAGCATTTAGAGAGTGTAAAAATTTAAGAATTGCTTTATTTACCTGTTCTGGCTCTTCAATAGAAGAACTATGACCTGCCCCAATGATTTTAACAAACTGTGCTTGGGGAATCTGAGAGCAAATTCTTTCGGATTTCTCGGGAATAGTTGCTATATCTTGATCCCCTACTATTACCAAAGTGGGTACTGTAATATTTTGTAACTCTTGGAAAACGGGCTCTCTGCTAATTACACCTCCTACTGCTCGCACAATCGTTTTTTTGTTCGCTTGCAGATGCCCTTTCCAAATCTCGTATTCTTCTT
>CAZFQW010000031.1:6183-14395 GCA_964521225.1 uncultured Roseobacteraceae bacterium | reverse complement strand
TGTAACTCCCTTGCTCTTCTAAATTCTTATACACGGAATTCTAAATACTGCCATATTTTAGACCAAAATCCGCAGCAAAAAATAGAATTTGAAAAATAAGGAATTAAAAATAGTAGCACTATTTTTAATTTTGCGCAATACGATTTTCAACCTCTCTAATTAAATCGTCGACTTTAACTTTTTTAATTGCATTTAATTGCATTAAAAGCTTCTGTAAAAATTTTTGATGTGCTGCTGTTTGGGGTGCATTTGGGCGATGTTCTATCTGCAAAATAATTTTCTCAAAATATTGAATAAACTCTTGGGCTTCAGCAGAAATACAGCTATTTAAAAACTGCTCCCAAACATAATCAATGGCTTGCGGTGTAGGATGTAACATATCGGCGGTAAAAAAGCGATAATCCCGTAAATCGTCGATTAAAAGTTCAAATGCTGGGAAATAATGCACGTTTTCAAAAGCCGCTTGCAGTTCATGGCAAGCCAATCTAAGCGTTGCCTTGCTTACCGAGTTTAGCTCTAACGTGTCTTTTAAATGCCGTACGGGACTCACCGTCAAAATTACTTCAATATTTTTAGGGAGGATATTGAATAAATCTGTAAATGCACTTTTAATTTCTTTTATTTTTAATAATTCTTTTTTAAATGCTTTAGAAGGGATTTTATGGCAATTAGCGACTAACGCTTGGTTTTTATTTAAGCGATATACCCATGCTGTACCGAATGTAAGAATTAAATATTTTGAATTGTTTAAGAATTGTTGTGTTGCTTTCCACTGATTTTCAATTTTATTTTTCAGGCTTTCTAAATCAAGAGCAGCAAAGTCAGTATGTAATTGGTAGTGGTACCAAACCTCTTGGTTTTGGATGAATAGGTCGTTGGAAGGAAGTTTTTTTTCAAGGCAATTTTGCAAGTTATTGCAGAGCGAAACAGGATTAAAAATTATTCCAAAAGGATTTATCATTGCAGGGAAACGATAGCGCTCTAGCTTTATGCCAATGTGCTCGGCAAAACAAGACCCTGCAAGCATAATAGAATCTGCTAAATCAATCGGGGTTTCAAGTTTTTTTGTGGGAAGCGTAGTTTTAAAATCCATTATTGTTGGTTGGTAATTTCCAGTGGAATTGGGCTTATAAGCTCATTGATTCTCTTAATAAAATAATCGGAGACCTCCGCAGAGGTCTCTCTGCTAAATGGCAATTTCCATTTTGTTGTAGGCTCGGGTAGTTTTTCCGTAACTTCCACAGGAATACTTTCGTTTTGGAGTTTATCTACTGCTGTAAGAAAGTAGCGGTACAAATCGTTGTGTTCAATTTGCTTGTCTAAATATTCGCCTTTGTTGGCAGGGAGCATTGCCAAAATTCTACCGGGGTTCTCTA
The DNA here is from genome assembly GCA_964521225.1 of uncultured Roseobacteraceae bacterium. GTDB lineage: Bacteria > Bacteroidota > Bacteroidia > Cytophagales > Flammeovirgaceae > CAYUJH01. The sequence continues at coordinate 13,019 of CAZFQW010000031.1, read as the reverse complement.
AGTTAAGTTTCTCACCTTTCCTAAATCTATACAAAATACAAGAGCGGGGGTACTCCCCGTCGGAGGCTGCTGGTGGCATATCCCAAGTAATTTTATTGCCTTCAAAATTAGGTCCCCAATACACTTTTAAAGGCGGGTTGGGCGGAATTGAATCTTTCCAAGCCATTACCGGAACAAGTGCCGGGAAATTATAATAGTTCGCCTTTAAAGAATCGCGAGCGCCCCCTTTATTTTTAAGCAAAGTATTGGAGCTAAAAAACACACTTCCTTTTACTGCTTTTAGGTTACGAACCGAGCGAATTTGCTGCGGCAATTCAGATTTGGAGCTCCAAGCTCTGGTATCTCTTTCCGAAGTGAACAAACGATACACGGCATGCCCAATATACACATGGCGGCCAAAAGAGTTTTTATTCCACCAATTTACTAGAGGCGCAAAAGGAGTTTGAAAATGTCGGGTACTTTGGTAACACTGGGGCACTACGTAGTCGATCCAACCTTCTTTGAGCCAAAGGCGCACATCGGCATAAAGGTGATCAAAAGAGGTGTAACCAGAACGTGTGGGCGAACCCATTGGGTCGTCGCGGAGGTTGCGCCAAACGCCAAACGGGCTTACTCCAAATTTTACTCTTGGGGCATGTTCCTGCAACATATCGTGTACTCCTTCAATAAAGAGGTTAATATTATCGCGCCTCCAATCGTTTCTTTTTTTAAAACCACGCCGGTTTCTATTAAAAGTATATTGATCGCCTAAGTCTTGTTCTAAATCGGGATAGGGATAGAAGTAATCGTCAAAGTGTAGCCCGTCGATGTCGTAACGGCTAACAATATCTTTCATTACGCTTACTAAGTAGGAGCGCACTTCAGAAATGCCGGGGTTGAACATGCGGTAATCTCCATAAGTAAGAAACCAAGCAGGTTTCAGTTTTGCCATTTTTTGGTTTCCCCCCGTACCATAGCGGAAACTGACTCTAAAAGGGTTTACCCATGCATGAAATTCCAAATGCCTTTTGTGGGTTTCCCGAATCATAAATTCTAAAGGATCATAGTAAGGTTCGGGTGCTTTTCCCGCTTCGCCTGTAAGCCACTTAGACCAAGGCTCGTAACTGCTATCGTAAAAAGCATCCCCTGCGGGGCGAATTTGAACAATTACAGCATTGATGCCAATGCTACGGTGTTGGTCTAGCAGTTCTATAAATTCTTGTTGTTGTTCTTGCGAGCTTAGTCCACTTCTCGAAGGCCAGTCAATATTATTTACTGTGGCAATCCAAACGGCTCTAAATTCCCTTTTAGGGGGCATTAACTGTGTGTTTCCTTCATAATAAAAGCTAGTTAAAAGCAGGGTAATCAGTAATCGTTGGTACATGAACTTAAGATTGGTGGTTTTGTAGTTAACCATAAAGATAATCAATTGCTGGGTATCCATACATTTCTGTTTTATCATATTTAAAAAAGAAAACGGATGAATGATAATCGACTTAAGGAACTTCTTAAGTTGAAGAAGTCTTAGTATAATTCCGTTAATTTGTACTTATAAAAAAACAAAGAATATGGATGCTTTTTGGATAATTTTGACGGGAACTTTAGTAGCTGCCAGCGGAGGCCTTCTAGGGAGTTTTTTGCTGCTTAGGAAAATGTCGATGGTAGGCGATGCTATTTCTCATGCGGTGCTCCCCGGCATTGTAATCGCTTACCTAATCACCCAAAGTAATGCCTCTGTATTTATGTTAGCGGGCGCGGCTGTTTTTGGTGTTCTTGTTTCGGTGATGATTGAAGGCCTCCATAAAATTGCTAAAATGCAAACAGATGCGGCTATTGGTATTTCTTATACCTGGATGTTTGCCGTTGGAATTATTTTAATTTCTGCCCTTGGTGGTAATGTTGATCTCGACCAAGAATGCGTGCTTTTTGGGGAAATTGCCTATATCCCCCTAGAGCCTTGGGTTACAGAGAACGGAACGTTGTTAGGGCCTGTATATATATGGCTTTTAGGATTGAATTTTATCATTGTTCTCCTATTTGTTTTAGTAGGATACAAGGCACTCCTGATCACTAGTTTTGATCCACTATTGGCAGCTTCGTTAGGGATTTCCACAGGAGTTTGGCATTATGCACTTATGGGTGCAGTTTCGCTTACTACTGTATTTTCGTTTGAATCGGTCGGTGCAATTTTGGTAGTGGCTTTTTTAGTAGGGCCAGCAGCGATTGCCTATTTATTAACCGACAACCTCAAAAAAATGCTTTTTATCTCGGTGATTGCAGGGTTATTTGCTTCGGTAGGGGGGTATTTTTTAGCTTTTTGGGCAGATGGCTCAATTGGAGGAGCAATGGCAACAGTAATTGGCATTGAGTTTATTTTAGCACTTGTCTTTTCTCCCAATAAAGGGCTCATCGTACAGAAAATAAAAAATCAACACAAAAATATTATTGAGCCTTCTGTATAACCTTGGTGCAAATACTCAGCATATCTGTTTTAGGAAATAGTATTTCATTGTAAATTTTATCCTATGCGCTAAAGCATGTATTACAGTAAAAATTAAGTCTTTTCAAAACCATATTCAGTCACCTGCTCTTCAAAATCTTCAAGAATATTTTTGTAAGTAATATAAGCATCATAAGCACTTTCAAAATGCCTAAAATACGCGTGTACTTCTCCATCTTCCTCTCTTTTGGTAGACATATAATAAAGGTGGTCTGAAGTCTGGAGCTTTCGCCAAGTATCGAGCAGTTTTTTAGAGCGTTTATGCGTAACCTTATGATGCAAACTGTAGATTTTTTCAGCAATTTCCCTTTGCAATGTGTTGCCTAGCCAAGTGGATAGATCACGAGATTTATCTGCCCAAGAGGTATAGTCAGGAACATGGTAAACAGTTCTTGGAGGGAGCCGATCAACAATTTCGCTAGGGGTTAAAAATTGAAAGCCTCTTTTTTGTAAAACGGCTTCGGGCAAGCGTTCTAAAAACTGAAAAATGCCCGTTTCTTTCGCTTGATGCTCTCCAAATGTTTCATAATCCATAAAAAGATTAACGATTTCGGCACTGCCTTGAAGTTGATGAAGCTTTTGAGCATATTTTTCCGCAGTGAGTGGGTAATCTTTGGAGGAAATATCAGAAAAGCGAAATGAAATATCATCGGAAAGCTGGCGGTTTCTGAGCAACAAAGGAATTCTGTTTTCGCCACCCGATTGGTACACAAAATTAGGCGATTTTCCATCTAAATATTCTTCAATGCCTTCGCACAGAATCGCTTTAAAACGGAATGGTTGTAGCATCTTTACAAGCGATTCGTTGTAAATTAATTCAGTATTTCTGAATACTTTAGGTTTTACCCCAAATGCCTCTTCAATTTTTTCTTGATGAAGACGCACTTGCGTTACAAATTCTTCTTGGTGATGTACCGAAGCTAGGGAGTGGTAATAGGTTTCGTTGAGGAGTTCAACATTACCCGTATTTACCAACGTTTGGAAGGAGGCAATTACCTCAGGGCAGTATTTTTCAAATTGCTCTAATGCAGTTCCCGAAATCGAAAAAGCTATTTTAAATCTATTGCCGTAAAGTTCAATTAAATTTAAAAGTAATTGGTTAGTAGGTAAATAACAGTGTTTTGCAATACGCTGAACAATGGATTTATTTAATTCGGCGTTGCCATATAGTTTGTGCGCGCCAATTTCTAAAAACGAATATTCCTTCAGTCGAAAAGGCTGATGTACTTGGAAATAAAAGCAGATTTTAGTCATTTTTACGGGGGGCTAGATTATCGGTAAATTCATCGGCAATTACTTTCTTATAAATTTGATGGACGGCGGTAGCTGAAACCTCCCAAGTGGCATAATTTACATCTTCTAAAGTGGCATTTCTAAGCTCATTTTTCAAACCTTTGTATTGCAAAGTGGCATAAAGATAATTGGCAAATTTTTCTGTTTCCCAATAATTGGCTCTTAAAGAATTAGGAAGCAATTCAGCGGCACCAGTTTGTTTGGAAAGTACCAAAGGAATTCCGAATTGAGCTGCTTCTAAAGCGGCTAAGCCAAAAGGCTCAGAAACAGAGGGCATGAAAAAAACATCGGTTTCTGCCAAGGTTTCTTTTACTTTTTCTTGGGAAAGAAACCCTAAAAATTTGATTTTATCGCTAATTCCTTTCTGCTGAGAAAGCAGCATGGCTTCACGTAACTGATCGCCAATTCCGGCAATTAAAAATTGCACATTTTCTATTTTTTTTAATAAAATACTGGCTGTTTCTATTAAATATAAAATGCCTTTTTGGGGTGTAACTCTCCCTAAAAATAAAATAGTGTTAACAGTTTTTGGAGTAGCCTTTAGCGCAGGGTTATAAGGCTCAATTCCGTTGTGGACGGCTTGTATTTTATGAGATTCAATTTGGTAATTTTTTTCGATACATTCTTTGGTGTATTGGCTGACAGACACAACCATATTTGCCATTCCCATTGCCTTTTTTTCGATATCATATACAGTATTGCGAGCCTGTGGGTTGGTAGTTCTATCAGTTTCTAAAGAGTGAACATGAATCACTAAAGGCTTTTTGCTTTGTTTTTTGATTGCCACTGCGGCAGGGAAAGTGAGCCAATCGTGCGCATGGATGACATCAAAATCTTGCAGCGAAGCATAATGCATTACCGCCTCAGTATAAGCGGCAACTTTATCCATAACTTTAGGGCCGTAAGTATCTTGGTCGTTAAATAGGTATTGTTTATAAGCCCAATCAAAAGCAACCATTTCCTCCAACTCTTTATCTATGGCACTAGAAGCGTATTTTTCTTCGGTATTATTGAGAGATGGAAACTGTAAATTCTCTTTGGCTTGCTCGTAAAAGTAATTAAGTTGCTGTAGCTCATTATCCATTTCTTTTTGCAGTGCCTCTATTTTTTCTTGCGATGCTCTAGTTTTATGGAATTGCGCAAACGTTTTTTGTTCTTTTTCTATTACAGTCTTTTTTAAAGTTGAAGTAATTATTTTTTTTTCAACTTTTTTAGAGATGATTTTTCCTTTTGCCTCCCAAGCAGAACAGTAGGGATCAAGGCTAACATTTACATAGTCAACTACGGCAAAATCTTCATAAGAATACAGCATTCTTTCTTCCCGAATTTTCTCGAAGATTTCTTTTTTCACTAATTCGGTAATATTATTTTCTGTTTCTGATGATTTTAAGGTAGCCTTAATAGCTTGGTTTGTTCTTTCTTTCAGCGTGTTAATTGCCCTTTCTTTTTCTTCTGAAAGTTGCTCATATGCTTTTTGAACCGCTTCGTGATTGCTACCTGTATTTAATTTTTCTTGATTAACTTTTTCTTCAATTTCTTGCTTCAGCATTTTTAGTTTTCGAAGCTTTTTTTCTTGTAGCTTCGAGAAATCGAGTTGGTTCAATCCTGTGATTCTTACATTGGTTAATAGCAGTTCAGCATCGGCTTGTGGAAGTATTAGGTGCAAATCGACCGAAGGGCTTAGTGCTTTCGCCAAACCGTAACAGGCAGGCCCTAGGCCGCCGGTAAGTATAGGGGGGAACTCCCATCCTAACATTAATATTTTTAGTTTTTTTGCAGTCAACTTGGGTTGTTTAATTTAAGGTTATTCTTTTTTTTTAAAGCGATTAGGCACCAAAGAAATAAATATTATTTATTTCTTTTATTAGCGTTTTTAACAAGAAAAAGTGCCATTGTATTTAATTGAGTTGCCGAAAAATTTTGCATTGTATTTAATTTCATGTTGTTACAAAAAATCAATACTCAAGATATGTGTTAAAATCCTAGTTTGCGCTTTTACGAACAAAATTGTTCGGATTCGGGCATTCTATATTTAGAATAATAATCAGCTAATTTACTGAAATACAGTATTATATAATATCGTACATTGGTTATTGTAAAAATAATATTAACTTAAAGTAGCAAACATCAGAATTTTTTGTAACCGTTGTAGTTAAAACCATCTAAACTTCTGAGAGTCTGTAACACACAATTTTAAAATTCAATTAGAACACAGATGCACGAATTGGCAATCCCTACCCGCGTAATTAGAGAATTACCCTATGCAGTACAAATGCATGTTTCGCAATTACCCTATCCTGCTCAAAAAGATTTTGTAAGAGAATACCACCGTCGTAAAAAAGACACTACGCTTACTTATGTATTGCAATTTCTGTTTTCTGCACCTTATGGTTATTTAGACGAGTGGGGGAAACAATTTCTTTATTGGTTAACTGCTGGCGGTTTTGGGATATGGTGGTTCATAAACCTTTTCAGAATTCCTAAAAAAGTAAGAAGATACAACGACCGCCTAGCCGATGAAGTTTTAAGAAATGTAACTGCGCGATACAGCAGCAATTATGGCAGAAGAGCACCTATAAAAACGCCAACACAGTTTACAAGAGTAGAGCGCAATCAGCCCGGAGGTGTGCCACATAGCGTAGCGCCTCCAAGGCCTAGAAAGCTCAAAATTAATTATGACCCCGCTAATTTAAGTGTAGAAAATTTACGATTGGGCTATTTACTCGATTACGATTACAAAACATGGAAAGTAGTAAGCGAGCAGCAATTCGATTGGGAAAATGGTACAAGTGAAAAAGGGTTTTGCCTCGTGAGCGACCTCGACAAAAGAAATATATACATTAGAAAAGAGAGCGGCCACCTAGAAGTAGTAGAAACAAAGGACATTAGTATCCATGCAATCGATACTAATTTAGAAAAGGAATTAATGGCTTCTATCCGCCCTTTAAATAGGGTAACTTACAATGGCTTACCTTATTACAGAGAAAACGGTAGGGTGGGTTGGGCGTTCCAAATGCCACAAGAAGGTAGCGGAAAGAAAATCAAAGTTTGGGAATATATGAAC
>CAZFQW010000031.1:0-6173 GCA_964521225.1 uncultured Roseobacteraceae bacterium | reverse complement strand
AACGAGCAAAGAGAGAGGGTAATCCGCTTAGAGCAATACGGCGAAAATCAATTTCATACCTCTATTGGCGAAGTGGTTTCTTCGCTAAAGTTCTCGGAGATTTTACCGATTCAGCAATAATTTTTGCTAACTGATGATGATTTTCGGTTCTTAATCTGTTTTATGTACGCTCGAAACCGCTGACAATCTATCTGCGGTTTTTTTTATGCTTTGGTGTTTTGTAACGGTTTGCCTCTTACTTTTGCACTGTGAAAAAGCTTCTGAAAGAAATAAAGGGTTTAGTGGCCAAAGAGGTGGTTTTAGAGCTGCGCCAAAGGCAAACATTAAATAGCATATTGCTGTATGTTTTCAGTACTGTGTTTGTCTGTTACTTAGCTTTTAGCCAAAAAAGAATTGCCCTCCAACCAATTACTTGGAATACACTTTTTTGGATTATCTTACTTTTTGCGGCAATCAATGCGGTTTCTAAAAGTTTCGACCGAGAAAGCAGAGAAGAGTTTTATCTCTATTATTGCTTAGTGAGCCCACAGGCAATCATTATTTCAAAAATCATATACAATACCTTAGTACTTTCTGTAATGGCAATTTTAGCATTGTTAGTTTACAGCTTAGTGTTAGGAAACCCTGTGAAAGATTTACCCTTATTTATTGTAAATGTAGTGCTAGGGGCTTCGGGTTTTGCGGCTTCTTTGAGCATGGTGGCAGGGATTGCCAGTAAAACAAACAACAGTGCTGCATTAACAGCCATTTTGGGTTTCCCGGTAGTGCTACCAATTATTTTAATGTCGGTAAAGGTTTCGAAAAACGCAATGGATGGCTTAGCAAGAAGTACAAGCTACGACGAACTACTCGTGATTTTGGCAATTGATATGATTGTAATCACTGTATCTTATATTTTGTTTCCCTACCTTTGGCGAAGCAATTAAATTGAGTTTTTCACTTAAAAAAATAAAAGTATTTATAGCTTAGTTAGTTACTAAAAACGACGGAAATATGCTTAAAAAACATTGGTGGAAAGCTTTAGCAGTAATGCTTATTTTCTACACAATAATAGGAGGCTTAATTTTAGAGGTTCCCCGCTTAGCCATTTTAAATGAAACCATTCGCAACCTCTATTTCCACGTTCCTATGTGGTTTGTAATGGTAATTACCGCAGGTACTTCTGCTTTTTATGCCATCCGTTATTTAAATAAACAGAACCCCATAGACGATACTCGTTCGCTAGAATTTGCCAAGGCGGGGATATTATTTGGTGTGTTAGGAATGCTCTCAGGAATGCTATGGGCACAATTTACTTGGGGTACCTTCTGGAGCGGAGACCCCAAACAAAACGCTTCGGCAGTTGCCATCATGATCTACTTCGGCTATTTGATATTAAGAGGTGCTTTTACCGACGAACTTCAAAAGTTTAGGGTGAGTGCCGTTTATAATATTTTGGCTTATGCTGTTTATATTCCACTTATTTTTATTCTGCCTCGCTTAACCGATTCGTTACATCCTGGCAATGGAGGCAACCCCGGTTTTAATGCCTACGATTTAGATTCAAAACTAAGGTTGGTTTTTTATCCTGCTGTAATCGGTTGGATTTTAGTAGGGGTTTGGGTCGCACAATTACGCATTAGGCTAACCAAAGCCGAAATAATCATTGAAAATAAGTAGTTTAATGATGGTAAGCCAATGTTCAATTTTAAATCATGAACTGCTAAAGCACTCATTTCGAGCACTTTAATTTTCTATAAGTACTTAATGTGAAATATTGGTATTTTTAATAAAAAGAAATAATTGTGAATGAACTAACTAAACACTGAAAATTCAGAACTAAAAACCAGCAAATATTTAGCACCAAAAAAACACACAAATTGTTTTATTTTTTAGAAATGAAAAAACATATAATCACCCTTTTATTAGCGGTAGAAATTTCGTTTGCGGCATTTGCTCAACAAACTGATAAAATTCCGATTACCGAGCAAGACTACCAAAATAATGAAATTGCCATGGCAGATACAATGCGAGAAAGTGGCAAAATTTGGGTAGTTGTAGGAACTATTACCATTGTAGTAGGAGGGCTCTTTTTCTATTTAATTGCATTAGAAAGAAGAGTGGCTAAAATTGAAAAATTAGTAGAAACCGAAAACTAATAAACTGAAAACATCATGAAAACATCGCACTTATTTGGGCTTATTATTGTGGCAGTAGCCATTGCAGTAATTGTGGCCACTGCCGGAGATGCCAGCCAATACGTTACTTTTGCAGAAGCAGCAGAAATGGCTGAAAATGGGAACGATTCAAAAGTTCATATAGTAGGAGAACTGAAAAAAAATGCCCTAAATGAAGTAGTAGGAATTAATTATAACCCTGCGAAAGACCCTAACTATTTAAGCTTTATTTTAGTAGATGAAAACAAGCAAGAACACCAAGTAGTGTGTTACAGTCCGCCTGCCTCTATGCAAGATTTTCACCGGTCAGAAAAAGTTGTGGTTATAGGAAGAGTAAGGGAAAATCACTTTTTTGCAAACCAAATATTAATGAAATGTCCTTCTAAATACGAGGAAACAGAATTAAAAATCTAAATAAACGAAACGAGACATAACCTTTTATACGGTTATTTTTAATTTGTTTTGAAGACATTATTTTCCTAAGTAATGTCTTTTTTATTTATAGAAAATATTGACTTTATTGCAACGAGGCGATGCCCAATTCGGTCATCTTAAATTTTTTAAATTTTGACCGAATTGGGCATCCCACATTCATCGAACACATTCAATATGTGGCAGCCAATCTTAACCTCCGTAATTGAAGTTCCCATTTTTCGGGCTCTGAGTGTATTGCCGGTTGTTCCTTTGTACCTGTTGGCAACTTCCGATAGGCTTCATTTGTGGTAATTGACTTCTTTTTTCCATTCAGACAGGCCCATTTCCCTACCTAAATTCCCAATCAGTTCTGGGCTTATAGGTAAGATGAATTATAAGGCTTTCCAATTCCGAGGGTTATATGTATCTTTTTTTTAGTATCAGGCATCATTTAGATGGTTGTTTCAGTTTGGGTACTCAATAACTACTTTTTCATGCCTGTTTTGTTTCTTTGCAACAAAGCCCAAAAGAAATATAAACCCTTTTTTTAGTTAGCAGCACCTTTTATTTTTTTGAATAGGCGGGCAAGGAACGGTTCCGTAAGAACAGTAAACACAGCAATCTCCTTCGTTTGGTTTCAGAACTGTTTTACAATGCTCGCATTCGTAAAAGAACTGGCAAGCATTTGTGGGCATTTCCTCTACTTTTTTGTGCCCACAGTTAGGGCAAGTAATTTCTGATTTTAATTGAATTTCCATTAATTTTTTTCTATGCCAGTTACTTTGTAACCTGTGGCGTGAATTGATTCTACTATTTTGCTTCACTAGTTTTTGTTTTATCAAATTCGATAACAGCGTTTCTATTTTATAAGAAGCTTTTAAACCTATAATTTCGCTTGTTCCTGCAATTAAAGCCAAAACAGGAGTAACACACAGCACAGTGAAGCTGTGATAGCAGTTATTAAACCCACACCGATTATTTTACTTTCATTTTTCATATTAATTTAATTTTGGGAGGGCAACAAATACCTATTATTGCGCAAACCACTAAACTGCAAAGGGGCTAATTATTTTCTGGCGTGGAGTGTTGTTTTTTGCTGAAGGATGCAACTCCTATTCTTAAGTTTAAAAATCAAGCAGAAAATAGTCTGTTTTATTCCTATAAAGCAAGACTAAATGATTACCTAGTTCAATAATAAAATCTTTAAGCTATTATCCAAATGGTCATATCATTTCTTATATTCTTGTAAAAAATTAAATTAATACTGATATTCGTAATGTTATGCATGCATAACATTTTATTAAAAATGAAAACCTCAACCAATGGAACTATTCTTACAAATATTTCAACAACTTACCTTCATAGCTGCGGTAGCAGTTGTGGGGCTTCTTATTTACAGAAGAGTGGGTTTTATCCGCCGAAACATTCTTCTAGGCAAAAAAATTGGCCCCGTCGCCGACAAACCCCAAAGAATTAAAAATATGCTGTTGCTTGCATTTGGGCAGCGTAAAATGTTCGACCGACCCTTTGTGGGGTTAATGCACTTTGTTATTTACATCGGTTTTGTCCTAATCAATATAGAAGTATTAGAAATTGTTTTAGATGGTTTGTTTGGAACACACCGTCTTTTTGCACCAATATTAGGAGCACTGTACCCTTTTTTAATTGGTTTTTTTGAGCTATTAGCTTTAGGCGTTGTAGTTACTTGCGTAATTTTTTGGATGCGCCGAAATGTATTCAAAATTAAAAGGTTTCATAAGCCAGAAATGGAAGGTTGGGCATTTAAAGATGCTAACATCATTTTAGTTTGGGAGGTAGTGTTAATGTTTTGCCTTTTTACCATGAACGCAACCGACAGTGTTTTACAAGGCAGAGCAGCAGAGAGCGAATATGTAGCAGGGCATTATTTTGAAGCAGGCAACTTTTTAGTAAGCGGAGCAGCGCTCACAAATCTTTTTGAAAGTTTTACTACACACAGCCTTATTTTTACTGAACGAGTAGCGTGGTGGCTTCACATTTTAGGCATCTTTGCCTTTGCTGTTTATGTTACCTACTCTAAGCACTTGCACATTGCACTGGCGTTTCCTACTACCTATTATACTGATTTACAGCCAAAAGGAGAAATGGAAAATATGGAGGCAGTTACAGCTGAAGTGAAAGATATGCTAGGCTTAGCAACGGCTAAGGCAGCAACTGAAGAAGACGAAATTGGGACGTTTGGAGCAAAAGATGTAGCCGATTTAAGTTGGAAAAACCTGCTCGACGCCTATAGTTGTACCGAGTGTGGGCGCTGTACCTCCGTGTGTCCTGCGAACCTTACAGGCAAAGCACTTTCGCCAAGGAAGATAATGATGGACACCCGCGATAGAGTAGAAGAAGTAGGGAAAAATATAGACCTGCATGGTGCTGATTACGATGACGGCAAAGCACTTTATGGTGATTATACCACCAAAGAAGAGTTAATGGCATGTACTACTTGTAATGCCTGTGTAGAAGCCTGCCCTATTGGAATCAATCCGCTTGCTATTATTTTGCAAGAGCGCAGGTATATTGCCATGGAGGAGTCTGATACGCCCAATTCTTGGAATTCAATGTTTCAGAATATTGAAAATAACCAAGCTCCATGGGCATTCCCAGCTTCAGACCGTTTCAACTGGGCAGAAGAATTAAAAGCCGAAGAAAATAAATAAGAAATTACGAATTACGAATTACGAATTACGAATTACGAATTACGAATTACGAATTATTTTTTTTAGAAGATATTAAATTTAAAAACACATATCAATGAGCAATATATCAATTCCAACAATGGCAGAAATGGCAGCCAAAGGAGAACACCCTGAGGTTCTTTTTTGGGTAGGTTGTGCCGGTTCTTTCGACGACCGCTATAAAAGAGTTACAAAAGCTTTTGTGAAAATATTAAATGCTGCCAATATTAAATTTGCAGTATTAGGGAAAGAAGAAGCTTGTACCGGCGACCCTGCTCGTAGGGCAGGAAACGAGTTTCTGTTCCAGATGCAAGCAGTTGCTAATATTGAAGTATTAAATGGATACGAAATAAAAAAAATAGTAACGGCTTGTCCTCACTGTTTTAATACTTTAAAAAACGAATATCCTGCCCTTGGGGGAAACTACGAGGTAATTCACCATTCTACTTATCTACAGCAACTTATTGATGCGGGGAAAGTGAAAATAAAAGATGGCGGCGAATTGAAAGGACAGAAAATCACTTTCCACGATTCTTGCTACTTAGGCAGGGCAAACGATGTGTACGAGGCTCCAAGAGAAGTGCTAAAAGCATTGGATGTCGATTTGGTAGAAATGAAAAAGTCTCGTAAAAACGGGCTTTGCTGCGGAGCAGGGGGGGCGCAAATGTTTAAAGATGCAGAACGAGGAAATAAAGAAATAAATATTGAACGCACTGAACAAGCCCTGGCAACAGGTGCAAAAGTAATTGGCGTAGGTTGCCCCTTCTGCATGACAATGATGGGCGATGGTATTAAAAATAAAAACAAAGAAAAAACGGTCAGAGTATTAGACCTAGCAGAAATTATTGCCGAAGGAATATAGACAAAATTAGCCTTAAACCCATAAAAAAAACGT
>CAZFQW010000030.1:0-14426 GCA_964521225.1 uncultured Roseobacteraceae bacterium | reverse complement strand
AAGAGGTTATTCAGAGAGATGTAACTTATTTCACGCATTTTCATGATAATATGCCTCCTTTTCAAAATCTTAGGCTTGCCACATTTTTCAACAAAGAGAAACTACTCCGCTATTTTGAAAGGCTATGGATGCTCAAAAAATATCGGCACTGCAACAATTACTTTATCGGAATTTCTAAAGATGGGGAGAGCTATTTAAAGGAAAATCTGCCTAAAAATCTTCGGCATAAAATAATGCTTTTACCCAACGCCATTGAAACGAGTCGGTTCTCCCATGCCAAAAGTTATGATAAAGCAGCTAATGAACCCTGGAAGTTGGTAACAATTGGGAGTTTATTAAAAAATAAAGGGCATTACTTTTTACTTCTAGTGATTAAACACCTGCTAGAATTAGGTTATTCTATTGAGTTTAAGATTATAGGAGGGGGAACTGAAAAGAGATTTATTGAGCAAAAAATAGAAGAATTAGCACTTTCAAAAAATGTTGAATTAGTTGGTTTTGCCCAACATCCGGAAGCGTTTTTATTTAATGCTGATATTTATATTCATGGTGCAGAAAAAGAAGCGTTTGGGCTGGTACTCTTAGAAGCCATGGCAACAGGCTTGCCCGTAGTTACTACCAATGGCAAAGGCAACAGAGATTTGATTGAAGAGGGTAAAAACGGCTTTTTACTGGAAGAAAGGTCGGTTGAAAAATTTGCCAAAAAGGTGATTGAACTCATAGAAAACGCCGAACTCAGAAGAAATATGGGAGCATACGCCGCTAGTTTTAGCAAAAAGTATAGCATCGAAAAGTATGCTGATAATCTTTTAAGTATCTATGCAGAAACTAGTGTTCCTTCATAAAAAAATAACCCTTTTTGGTGTTTAAGTACCGCACAACCAACAAGCCAAATCGCATTTATTGGGTTACTTATAATCCTCAAAAAAGGCAATGAGGTGTTCTATAATTAGCTCTTGGTTTTCGGTAGTTAGTGCTGGGTAAATAGGCAGCCTTGCCAGTGTATTGGTAAAATGCGAGGCATTGTTAAGAGAGGTGCTTGGGTAGTGTTGTTTATAAAACTCGCTTTGGTGCAGGGCATAGTAATGAAAGGTAAGTTCCATGCCTTTGCTTGCCATATAGCTAATGAGCGCCTCTCGTACCGATTGGGTGGCGCAAACAATGTAAAAGATACTTGCATTGTGTTGCATATAATTTTCTACCCTTGGTATTTGTAATGGATGAGTATTTTCAAAGGGTTTTAACTTTTTAAAATAGTAGTCCCACACTCTTTTTCTCTCTTGTTGAATGAAAGTAAGTGCTTCGAGTTGCCCAAGCAGGCAGGCAGCGTTTAGCTCCGAAGGCTTGCAAGAGCTTCCCTGCGAAACCCATTCGTAATACTGTTTAGTACCTGCTGTAAATGCTGCTTGGTTAGTGCCTTTATCTCTATAATTAATTGCCTTTGTAAGCATTTCTGAATCTCTAATCACTAAAAACCCAGCCTCTCCGGCGGTAATATTTTTTGTGTCGTGAAAAGAAAAAGTAGAGAAATCGGCAAAAGAACCAAGGGGCGTTTCTTCATAGAAACTGTCTATGGCATGTGCAGCATCTTCAATTAAAAACAGATTGTGTTTCTTGGCAAGCTGAACTGCTTTTTCCATATCGCAGGCAAACCCTCCGTAATGGACTACCACAATCGCCTTTGTTTTATCAGAAATTAAAGCTTCCACTTTATCTAAATCTATATTAGGATGATGGGAAAGGCTATCGGCGAATACGGGGATTGCCCCTTGTTTCACGAATGCATTTGCGGTAGACACATACGTATAGGCAGGGATTATTACCTCATCACCTGCTGAAATATCGCACAGGTAGGCGGCTAGTTCTAGTGCATGTGTGCAACTTGAAGTAAGAAACCCGTTGGTGAAATTATACCGTTTCTTTAACACTTGTTCGCAAGCGAGGGTAAAGCTTCCTCCGCCAGAAAACCTCCCCTTCTTAAATACTTGTTTCAGGTATTCTACCTCTTGGTGGGTAGTATGGTTTTTTCTGAAAGGAATTTGCATGTTATGCTCCATTATACTTCAACTTCGCCTGTGAAAACATGCTTGGCAGAGCCTTTCAAATAAATATCGGTGTAAGTGTTTCCGAGTTTTTTCCAGCCTACTTCTAGTAGCCCTCCTTTGGTTTGGATACGCACGGGGCTTTTGCTATCGTCTAAACTTAAGGCAAGTGCACAGGCAGTTACACCGGTTCCGCATGAAAATGTTTCGTCTTCTACCCCACGTTCGTAGGTGCGTACTTTAATTTCTTGTGATGATATTTTTTCAACAAAATTCACATTCGTTCCTTCAATTGTGCTGAAAGCATGGCTGTATCGTATTTGTTTTCCTTTGTTGTAAACATCAAACGCCTCTATATTTTCTACCAACGCTACATAATGTGGTGAGCCGGTATCGAGAAAGTAGTGGTCTTTTGCTTGCTTCACTTCTGCCACGTCTTGCATTTGGAGCGTTACAATATCATTTTGGATACTTGCTTCGTGGATGCCGTCTATTGCCATAAAATTGGTTTCTTGCTCGAACAAACCTAGGCGATGTGCAAAGCTTACAGTACATCGCCCCCCATTACCACACATGGTCGAGGGGTTTCCATCGGCATTGAAATAAACCATTTCAAAATCGGCTTTTGAGTGCAACCGTAATAAAATTAGCCCATCGGCACCAATACCAAACCTGCGGTCGCATAACTTTTGAACCAATGCAGTATCAGATTCATTAAAATTATTGGTGCGGTCGTCAATCATAATAAAGTCGTTTCCTGTACCTTGATATTTATAGAATTGTATATTCATGTTTTGAAAAAAAAGATGATGTTGTACAGATATTCAGAAGAAGCAAGATAAATAATAAGGTTATTTTTTTACACTAATTATATCCGCTCAAATAATATGAAAAATAGTAGAATCGTTCATAAAAGCTTTTTAGTTTCCTTCTTAATGTTGTTGCTTATCAGTTTTGTGAGTTGCCGGCCTATGTGCCCGCTAGATAGCTGCCGAGTACTAACATATCATCAGCATACTGAAATGGGGATTCCTCCGAAGTGGCAAAAGAAAATTAGCAAGAAAAAACAGAAAGGGAAAGACATGGTTTTTTATTGGAGAGGAAGCCGATGGTGGAAAAAGCAAAACGCCCGACTTGGAGAAAAACACAGGGCCGATGCAAAGAAAAAGACACCGAGAAAGAAAATTCGGAAGAAGAAAAATAACTTAAAGCAAAAATAATTGTGATAATTGCATTGAACAGTATTTACAAATAGTTTTAAACATAGTACTCAAACTAGACTTTATTTTTTGCTTTGACAACAAACTAAAATGAGACGACTTATCACCCTAGTATCAAAATTATTTTTACTCATTCTACTTATTCCATTGAGCGTTTGGGGGCAAACGGGCAACATCGCCCAAATTTTAAATGATATAGAATCGCTTAGAGCTTCGGGAGATAAAAATAAGCTCAACCAAAAACTAGTAGAAGCTGCCTTCTACTACTGGGACACTCAGAATAAAAGCGAGGCTATTAAGCTACTAGAAGAGTCCGCACAAATTAGCACCGAAATTGGTAACCAACACGGTATCGCCAATGCCTACCATAATTTAGGAATGATAAAGTCTGAACAACAAAACTTTGATAAATCTATTGAGTACCAAAAAAAGGCAATTGGTATTAAAGAAGCTCAAGGAGATAAACGCTCTCTGGCAAATTACCAGCTTAGTTTGGGAGGAACATATATGGAAACAGGGCAAATCCAAAATGCCATTGCTGCACTTGAGAAAAGCCTTGCCTTAGGGAAAGAACTAAATATCAGCAACATAAAAACAGATAGCTACCTCACCCTTTCAAAAGCTTACGAAGCACAAGGCAACAAAGAGAAAGCGTTAGAATACTTTAAACTCTACAACGAAAAATACGATGAAGAAGGGCAGATTTTCGTATCGGAGTTAAAAGATGAGTATCAAGAAAAACAGGCGCAACTACAGGCAGAAAAAAGGCAAAAAGAAGCAGAGCTAACGGCAAAGCAAGCGGAACTTCAACTAACAGAGCTGCAAAAAAAGGAAGCGGAAGCAGAAGTAAGAGCACAGCAAAAAGAAGCGGAGCTTGCCAAAAAAGTAAACCAACTACAACAAGCAGAAATAGAAGCAGGGCGTAAAATAATTGGTTTCGCAATAGGTACTGTTGTGCTCATTCTCATTTTTGTGGTGTTTATAATCAGGGCAAATAGCAAAATGAAGTTTGCCAACCAGAAATTGGAGTTGCAAAAAACCGAAATAAGCGCACAAAGAGATGCTATAGGCGAAAAAAATACGGAACTGAACAAAGCTTATACAAGCATTCAGGCAAGTATTAATTATGCAGAGAGAATTCAGCAAGCATCTCTGCCAGATATTTCTGTAATAGGAGCTTCTTTCGATGATTTTTTTATCTTTTTTAAGCCCAGAGATGTTGTAAGTGGCGATTTTTATTGGTTTGCTCAAATCAGAGATATAGAAAATGGACATGTCAAAAAGGTGCTTGCAGCGGTAGACTGTACCGGGCATGGCGTTCCGGGCGCATTTATGTCGCTCGTAGGGAACAGCGCGATTAGCCAAATAGTAAACGAAAAGAAAATTGCCGACCCGGCAATTATTTTAAGTGTGCTTAACGAAAGAGTAATCCAAATGCTCAAGCAAGAGAAAGGGATGAACCAAGATGGTATGGACATGGCTCTTGTAGTAGTTGATGAAACAGCAAAAACAATTGAGTTTTCCGGAGCTAAAAACCCTTTCTATTTTGTGAAAGATGCAGAGTTACATACCATAAAAGGCAGCCGCAAGCCTATTGGAGGAAAAGCCTACCAAGGTTCGATATACGAAAAGCATATTTTTGAAATAGACGCTCCTATGTCGTGCTATGTGTTTTCCGACGGGTTTCAAGACCAATTTGGAGGGCCTGACCAATCGAGGTTCATGACCAAGCGACTAAAAGCCCTCATAGAGGAAAACCACGACAAACCAATGAGGCTACAAAGAGAAGTCTTTGAAAGTACTTTTAACAGGTGGAAGGGCAAAGAAAAACAAGTAGATGATGTCTTAATGATTGGTTTTAAAGTATCCCCTCATAATGCCTAAAAAAATAGTACAATCTGAGTTTGAGGTTTTTGATGATATAAACGCCCTCTCTGAAAACGACCAAATTCTTTTCAAAAGCGCTATAAAGGCTTGTGATAATGCGTATGCACCCTACTCTCATTTTTTTGTAGGTGCGGCTACTCGTGTCGAAGGAAAAATTTACTTTGGAAACAACCAAGAAAATGCAGCCTACCCTTCAGGGATTTGTGCCGAGCGGTCGCTTATTTATTGGCTAGGAGCGAACTTCCCGCATACGCAAATAGATGTAATTGCCGTAGCCGCTAGAGAAGAAAGTAGTAATCACGACCTTCCTGTTACCCCTTGCGGAGCATGCCGGCAGGCACTGTTAGAGTACGAAATCAAACAAAAAAAGCCTATAAAACTTTTGTTTAGAGGAAGCGACAAAAAAATATGGGTATCCCCTTCTATTAATAACCTGTTACCCATTGCATTTACTGAAGACAACCTTCATGAATAATGCTAATAAATGATAAACACTTTCGCTAAAACAATCTTTTTTTAACCTTTGGCAATTGATAGTAAGTAAATAACTTGTTTTAATTTATTCTGATAAAAAGCACTTCATAATCAGTTAGTTATATAATATTAAACACAGGTTACTTTATCCGAGTACCTTTTACTAAAATCTCTTATGAATAAAATGATACTCATTTTAATAGCCACGCTCTTTTTCCTTCTTATCGATTATTACGTTTTCCAAGGAATTAAAACGGCACTACAAAACACTCCTTCGTGGCTCAAAAAATCTTCGGAATATGTTTATTGGGGAATTACTATTATCTCTTTAATTGGGTTTTATATCTTCCAATTTGTGAACCCCGATTTTTTGGGGAAACACACCCGCACTTTTGTAGGAGTAGGTATTTTTATGAATTACCTCTCCAAAACCTTTTTCATCTTTTTTTTATTGATAGATGATTTGATAAGGCTTGGTAAATGGGGGGGGCATCAACTCTCAGATATTTTCAATAAAGAAAGTGAAAATTTACCCGGAAAGCCGATTCCTCGCTCAGCTTTTTTAGCAAAAACGGGCATACTTGTCGCTTCTGTGCCAATTGTTGGCATGACCTACGGAATCATCTCCGGGGCACACGACTACAGAGTACGCAAAAAGCAGGTTTTCTTACCTAACCTTCCTGCTTCTTTCGATGGAATTAGAATTGCTCAACTCTCTGATATTCACTCAGGAAGCTTTTTCAACAAAAAAGCAGTGGTAGGGGGCGTTGAAATGCTCTTACAACAAAAGCCCGATTTAGTATTTTTTACAGGCGATTTAGTGAATAACAGGGCTAATGAGTTAAAAGACTACATTAATATTTTTGATAAGGTGAAAGCTCCTCTAGGAGTATACTCGGTTTTGGGAAACCACGATTATGGCGACTACGTGCAGTGGGAATCTCCACAGGCGAAACAAAAAAACCTTGAAAATCTGATTCAATCTCACAAAATCATGGGATGGGATATTCTTATGAATGAGCATAGAACCATTGAGCAAGGAGGAGACAAAATTGCCATTCTTGGCATTGAAAATTGGAGTGCGAAAGCCCGGTTCCCCAAACACGGGAAATTGCAATCTGCCGCAATACAAACAGACGAAGCGGCAGTAAAACTTTTACTTTCTCACGACCCTAGCCATTGGGATGCGCAAGTTCGCCCAGAATACAAAAACATAGATATTATGTTTGCCGGCCATACCCACGGAATGCAGTTTGGGATTGAAATACCGGGCTTTCAATGGAGTCCTATCAAATATATGTACAAACAATGGGCAGGTTTATACCAACAAGAAAACCAGTACTTGTACGTTAACAGAGGCTTTGGTTATTTGGGCTACCCCGGCAGAATAGGAATGCCTCCGGAAATTACTATTTTAGAACTAAAAAAAGCATAGCACAAATAAATACTGTTTTAAGCCACCTTAATTTTTTAAGTGCGGCTTTTTTGTTGCTTTCATCCTCTATATAGTTTAAAAATACTTACTCAGTATATTTGGGCAGCGATAGTTAAAACGCTTCTAAGGGTTTGTTGAAGCCTCCGAGAATTAAATCATTATCGAATATCCCTGCCCTTAGCAGGGTTCATTCTGAACGTACACTTATTATGAAGAAAGCATTAATTACAGGAATTACAGGCCAAGATGGCGCTTACCTCGCAGAGTTTTTACTCGATAAAGGGTACGAAGTACACGGAATTAAGCGAAGAAGCTCACTATTTAACACACAGCGAATCGAACATTTGTACCAAGATTTACACGAAAAAAACCTACAGTTTGTCTTACACTATGGCGATTTAACAGATAGCTCTAACCTCATCAGAATTATACAGGAAATTCAGCCCGATGAAATTTATAACCTCGGTGCCATGTCGCATGTAAAAGTAAGTTTCGATTCGCCAGAGTATACTGCCGATGTCGATGGTTTGGGAACACTAAGACTTTTAGAGGCTATTCGTTTACTCAATCTCACCCAAAAGACAAAAATTTACCAAGCGAGTACCTCCGAGTTATACGGGCTTGTACAAGAAGTCCCTCAGAAAGAAACTACACCTTTTTATCCTCGTTCGCCTTATGCAGTTGCTAAATTATATGCTTATTGGATTACAGTAAATTATCGGGAAGCTTACAATATGTTTGCTTGTAATGGTATTTTATTCAACCACGAAAGTCCCGTTAGAGGCGAAACCTTTGTAACCCGCAAGGTAACTAGGGCAGTGGCTAGAATCGCTCTAAAACTTCAAGAATCGCTTTATATGGGGAATTTAGATGCAAAAAGAGATTGGGGGCATGCCAAAGATTATGTAGAGGCAATGTATCTTATCCTTCAACAAGATGAGCCTGAAGATTACGTAATTGCTACAGGGGTTACTACCACTGTACGAGATTTTATAAGAATGTCGTTCTTTGAACTAGGGATTCATCTTGAGTTTAAAGGCAAAGGAGAGAATGAAAAAGGATATGTTACCGCATGCGATAATGAAGAATTTCAGCTAGAAATAGGTAAATGTATTGTTGAAGTAGATGACATGTATTTTAGACCTACTGAGGTTGAATTGCTTATTGGAGACCCTTCTAAAGCAAAACAAAAGTTAGGCTGGGTTCCAAAACATAACCTCGAAGACTTAGTAAAAGATATGGTAGCTGAAGATTTAAAATCAGTCCAAAAAGAAAAGTATTTAAAAGAAGGCGGTTTTTAGTGATTGATTGAATGGGAGGCTGTTTGGGTAAATAACGAATTGTAAATTTTTAATTAACTGATGGAAAAAGATTCAAAAATTTACGTTGCCGGGCACAACGGAATGGTCGGCTCTGCTATTGTAAGGAAATTACATAAAGAAGGGTATCAGCAGATTGTTTTAAAGCGTTCTTCGGAACTCGACCTCCGCTCGCAGCAAGAAGTGTTTCGCTTTTTTGAAAAAGAAAAGCCTGAATATGTGTTTATGTCTGCTGCAAAAGTAGGAGGCATCGTAGCAAACAATACTTACAGAGGCACTTTTTTGTACGAAAATTTGGCAATTCAAAATAACGTAATCCATGCATCTTATGTGCAGGGTGTTAAAAAACTTCTTTTCTTGGGTTCATCGTGTATTTACCCCAAGCTAGCACCACAGCCTCTTAAAGAAGATTATTTGCTTACAGGCCCACTAGAACCAACCAACGAACCCTATGCAATTGCAAAAATTGCAGGTTTAAAAATGGTAGAGGCGTACAGGGCGCAGTATGGCTGCCAGTATATTTCTGTAATGCCCACCAATTTATATGGCCCCAACGATAATTACGACCTTCAAAACTCGCATGTACTCCCCGCCTTGCTCCGAAAATTTCACGAAGCACAATTTGAAAACAAACCAACTGTAGAAGTTTGGGGAAGCGGCAAGCCCCGCAGGGAGTTTCTACATGTAGATGACTTGGCAGATGCCCTTTTCTTTTTAATGCAAGAATATGAAGGAACCGACTGGCTAAATATTGGTACAGGAAAAGATATTTCTATTAAAGAGTTAGCGGAGCTAATAAAAACGATTACAGGTTTTAAAGGAGAAATTGTTTGGAACACCGATAAACCTGACGGGACTTTAGTAAAAAGGCTAGATGTTGGTAAAATGAACGCACTAGGGTGGACTCCTAAAATTGGTTTTAAAGAAGGGATTGAAAGGACCTACCAACTTGTGAAAGAACAGGGGTTTGGGAAGACGATTATTTAATCTCTGTTTTTCACTCGAAAAACCAACGCACAAAGGATTGTTCCCAAACCAAAAGCAATAGAATTGCCATTACATTTAATAAGATACCTGCCCTTACCATTTGAAATACCTTGATATGACCGCTAGCAAATACGATAGCATTCGGTGGGGTTGCCATTGGCAACATAAATGCACAGCTTGAAGCAATGGTAACAGGGATAGCAACCCAAAGCACGGGCACGCCTAAACCTGTAGCAATCCCTGCCACTACAGGCATAAACACAGCGACAAGCGCCACATTGCTCATCACCTCTGTCATTAGTAATACTACGGAGGTCATCAGTAAAATTACTCCAATTACCGATAACTGATTGTTGTTTGAAACCAAATTACCAATCAGTTCAATCACCCCCGTTGTTGAAAGCGCAGAAGCTAGTGAAAGCCCGCCTCCGAACAAGAGCAAAATACCCCAAGGTAATTTTTGCATATCTTCCCAAACGAGTAAGTATCCACTTTTGAAATTAGTTGCAGGAACTATAAAAAGAGCAATAGCTCCCATCATGGCAATTACGGGATCTGTTAACGAAAAAGGTAAATAGGGGTTAATGTACCCTCTACTGATCCAACAAATAGCGGTAGAGGCAAATACAAAGAGTACTTTTTTCTCAGGAATAGAGATTTTCCCGAGTGCTTGAAGTTTGTCATTAATGAGCTTTGCCGAGCCTTCAATATGCCCTAGTTTATTAGGATACACCCACTTTACTAAAATAAAATAGGTAATTGCCAACATTACTACTGAGAATGGAAATCCCATAAAAAACCAACTGGCAAAATCTATTTCGTAACCATAAGTTGTGGAGATAAAACCTGCTAATACTGAATTGGGTGGAGTTCCTACCAACGTAGCCACACCCCCGACATTTGCAGCGTAAGCTACTCCAAGCATAATGGCTAGTGCAAAGTTTTTTTGCCCTTTTTGAGAAACCGAACCAACTAAAAGCGTAATTACCGAAGAGGCAATGGGAAGCATCATTACCGTAGTGGCAGTATTGCTAATCCACATACTAAGTGCTGCGGTAGCAATCATAAACCCTAAGATAATTCCGTTGGCATGTGTGCCTGTCAGTTTAACAATGGTAAGCGCTATTCTTAAATGTAAATCCCATTTTTCCATAGCCAAGGCAATTACAAACCCTCCCATAAATAAATAAACGATAGGGCTGCTATACGGCGCAGCAGCTTCTTTTATGGGTACTACATTGGTAAGAGGCAAAAGAATTAAAGGAAGCAGTGCCGTAACAGGTAGCGAAACCGCTTCGGTAACCCACCAAACTAACATCCATACGGCAACTGCTACTACTTTTTGCGCTTCTGCGGAAAGTAGAGTAATGTTGGGCAGGCTCATAACAAATAGGAACAGAAGGGGACCTAAAGCCAAACCGAGCCTTCTTATTATATTTTGATTTTGCTGAATTTTATCTTCCGTATTCAATCTTTTTTATTTACGATGAAGTTTAAACTTAACGGCTAATTGCTAGAATTTATAAAGTCTTTTTATCTCATAATTACACAATTAAAGTACGAGAATTAAAGTACGAGTGAATTACCCATCTTGAAAATTAAATTTCACGAGTCAACTTTCCTAACTTTTTAGAATTAATACCAATGGCAACTCATAACGATACCGGGAAATATGGCGAAAACGAAGCTGCAAAATTTTTAAAAAAGAAAGGCTATCTCGTTTTGAAGAAAAATTATCGTTATCAGAGATCTGAAGTCGATTTGATTGTACAAAAAGATAATTTGATAGTATTTGTTGAAGTAAAAGTTCGTAAGAATCGGTTTTTTGGAAACCCAGAAGAGTTTGTGAGCGAAGCCCAAGCAGAACGAATTTTAGAAGCCGCCGAAGCTTTTCAAGAAGAATGGCAGGGCAACTATGCCATCAGATTCGACATTGTAAGTATTACGGGCAAACCCCCTTTTTTTAAAATAGAGCATTTCGAAGATGCTTTTTTTTAGGTACGTACATCCCTTACGTACCTAGCCTCTTCTTTTGCAGTAAATAATGCTTCGGTATTCTCATAAATGATAAAAATAGGCGTGGATAAGCCAATTATAGGTTTTCTTTTCCATCTATCATTAAAGAACCTCGTTGCTCTACAATATCTTTTCATTATAATTTGTAATTTGTCATTTCTAAACCTACAACCGAATTTATAGTAACATACGCTATGTCAAACGAAGAAAGAAACGAAAAATTAAAATCCCTAGAAACCGTAGTAGCCAATCTGGAAAAAACATACGGAAAGGGAACAATCATGCGCTTAAACGATGATAGCGTAGTAAATGTCCCTGCAATTTCCACGGGCTCTTTAAGCCTAGATATGGCTTTGGGCGTTGGGGGATTGCCAAGGGGGAGAGTAGTTGAAATCTATGGCCCTGAATCTTCAGGTAAAACAACACTTGCCTTACACACCATTGCCGAAGCCCAAAAGCTAGGAGGAATCGCAGCTTTTGTGGATGCAGAACACGCATTCGATAAGCTTTATGCCGAAAAATTAGGAATCGATTTAGATAATCTGCTTATCTCTCAGCCTGATCATGGGGAGCAAGCCTTAGAAATTACTGAACATTTGGTAAGAAGCGGTGCAATTGATATTATCGTTATTGATTCAGTGGCAGCACTAGTACCGAAGGCAGAACTCGAAGGCGAAATGGGCGAAAGTAAAATGGGCTTACAAGCGCGTTTAATGTCTCAAGCATTAAGAAAGCTGACGGGGGTTATCAGCAAAACAAACTGTGTGTGCATCTTTATCAACCAGTTAAGAGAGAAAATTGGAGTAATGTTTGGCAACCCCGAAACTACAACGGGGGGGAATGCACTTAAATACTATGCCTCTGTGCGCCTCGATATTCGTAGAATAGGCGCTATTAAAGAAGGCGCAGATAAAATTGTTGGTAACAGAACTCGTGTAAAAGTTCAAAAAAATAAAGTAGCACCCCCATTTAAGCAAGTAGAGTTTGATATCCTTTACGGAGAAGGTATTTCGAAAGCTGGCGAGGTACTCGATATGGCCGTAGATTTAGAGATTATTAAAAAAGCGGGTTCGTGGTTCTCTTATAGCAATGGAAAACTAGGGCAAGGAAGAGAAACGGTAAAAGAACTAATTAAAGATAACCCTGAACTGATGGATGAGCTAGAAACGAAAGTAAAGGCGATTATCAACGGAGAAGAAATCCCTGTAGAAGAAACATCGAAAGAAGATAAAAAAGCGAAAGACAAAAAGTAATTAGTCTTGTAGCAATCCCTATGTTGTTTTTGTTTTTTTGTAAAAAAAAGTCCTTCGAGCTTCTCTGAAGGACTTTTTAGCATTTATAGATTACTCTAAACTAGCGTAGAGTATTAAACAGCCATAATTTTATCTGAAAGCAAGTGTGCTGTCAGTTGCGTCGGATAATCACCTTTTTTCACGATATAATTTACAATTCCCTCACGAATTACATCAAACAAAAGATTTTGAGAAGAAGAAGGCAATAACAACAGCAGGTTAGAGTCCTCTGCCGATTGGTACACCTCTCTTAATTCTTTTACATTTAATGTATCAGAATCTTCATAATCAAAAATAATAACATCAGGATGTTCATCCCTACTTTGCTTTAAAGGCTTAATTGCCTCCATACATGCTTCTACCCCCTCAAATGGATGTACTTCAAAGTTTTTAGCTAATTGGTTACATACCATGAATGATGTTGCTGAGTTGCGACTTACATAAAATAGTGTTTTCATTTTCAGTTGTTGATTAAGGTGTGTTTACATTCATTTTCATATTTATCTACCCACAATACACTCATTAGCATTAATTTGTTGTAAATGAACCCATTAAATAAGACGACTATTTATTTAAATAAAATAGGGTAAATACTCACCTCAAATACGATAACTGCTATACGGCGAATGAACAAAGTGATAAATTTTCCAAAAGTAGAAATTCCTTTCATATATTTTTCTTTAAACAGCTTTAATTAACAAAAACTATGTACACTACTCAGTAAATGTTTTCTGTATTATCTTGTTCCTTCATCAAGTTAATTTGTTCTCATTCACTTTAATTTTAAATTCACGCCACTTAACAATACAAGACATTAAGATAGACTTACAAACATGAAAAAGATTCTAATTCTAGGAGCCGGACGTTCTGCCTATACCCTTATTCAATATTTATTAGAAGAAGCTCCACGTTTTGATTGGACTATCATTGTTGCTGAAAAAGAAGAGGCCTTAGCGGAAATGGCGATTAAAGGCGCACTCAATGCTGAAGCTAGGCAGCTAGACATTTTTGATGAATTACAACGAGAGAAAATAATTCGTGAAGCTAATATTGTGATTTCCATGCTACCAGCTCGCTTTCATCATTTGGTAGCCCAAACCTGTCTACAATTCAGAAGATCAATGGTTACAGCTTCTTATGTTTCCCCAGAAATGCAGGCGATGGACCAGGCAGCAAAAGATGCAGGAATTCTATTTTTAAATGAGATAGGCTTAGACCCAGGCTTAGACCACCTTTCAGCAATGCATACAATCGATAAAATCAGAGAGAATAACGATGAGCTTACCGAGTTTGAAACTTTCACAGGAGGGTTGGTTGCACCAGAGTCTGACAACCATCCATGGAATTATAAATTTACATGGAATCCTAGAAATGTAGTATTAGCAGGTAGTGGAGGGGCTGTTAAGTTTATTCAAGAAGGAAGATATAAGTATATTCCTTATCATAAACTTTTTAGGCGTACCGAAATTATTGAAATTGAAGGCTATGGCAGGTTTGAAGGCTATCCTAATAGAGACTCTTTGAAATATATTAATGTGTATGGTTTAAAAGGAATTAAAACTCTTTTTAGAGGTACTTTAAGGAGGCCAGGCTTTTGCAGAGCATGGAATGCATTTGTACAGTTAGGGGCAACGGATGATTCTTACGTAATGGAAGACTCAGAAAACCTAACAAACAGGCAGTTCATTAATTCATTTTTGCAGTACAACCCCCACGATTCGGTAGAACTAAAACTAATGCACTATTTGCAGCTT
>CAZFQW010000029.1:0-14533 GCA_964521225.1 uncultured Roseobacteraceae bacterium | reverse complement strand
GGCAAAAACGTCCATTTGAGTGGTGGTGTGGGCATTGGCGGTGTGCTAGAGCCCGTACAAGCTGCCCCCGTAATTGTAGAGGATGGTGCTTTTATAGGCTCTCGCTGTATTTTGGTAGAAGGCGTAAGAATTGGGAAAGAAGCCGTTTTGGGAGCGAACGTTACCATTACAGGAAGTTCTAAAATTATAGATGTTACAGGCGAAAAACCGATAGCATACAAAGGCTATGTGCCAGAGCGTTCTGTAGTTATTCCGGGGAGCTACACTAAAAAGTTTGCAGCAGGAGAATACAGTGTAGGTGCTGCACTAATTATAGGCAAAAGAAAGGCTAGTACCGACTTAAAAACGTCGCTCAACAATGCCCTCCGAGATAACGATGTAGCCGTTTAAAGCGCTCTATCGTTATTGCTTTTTTCAAGAAAATATCTCATTAATATAAGCTTAAACCCTTCACGGTTAGCTATGCGTTAAACCCGAAAATCAAGAATATCCGGCTACCTTTAAATTTTTGTCTTTTAATTGGAGGAACCGTTTTTCTTCTAACCTCCATGTTTACCGGACAACGGAAAAAGTTAGACCGTTGGGAAGCGGGTATTCTTCTTGGGTTTTATCTTGCTTACACAACCTATTTAGTGTTGAAGGAAATATAAGCCAACCCATTTGTAACTTCTAAATATTGGTTTATCCTTTCGCCTCTTGCCAATAGGTTTCCATTTCGGCAATGGTCATCTCAGCTAAAGACTTCCCTTCTTGCTTGCCTCGTTCTTCTATATGGTTAAATCTTTTGATGAATTTCTTATTTGTTTTTTCCAAAGCATTTTCGGGGTTAATGCCCATGAAACGAGCATAGTTTACCAAAGAGAAAAGTAAATCGCCAAATTCGGCTTCCATTTTTTCTTGGCTTCCTTCTTTTGTTTTCAGTGATGCTGCTTCGTGGTGAAACTCTTCCATTTCTTCTTGTACTTTCTCCCACACTTGGGCTTTATCTTCCCAATCGAAGCCTACTCCCCTCGCCTTTTCTTGCACTCTGATGGCTTTTACCATGGCAGGTAACGAACTGGGGACTCCCTCTAGCAAACGTTTATCCTTCTTTTCTTTTAGTTTGATGAGTTCCCAATTCCGCTTTACGGCATCTTCGTCTTTAGCGTCCACATCGCCATAAATGTGAGGGTGGCGGATAACCAGCTTTTCGCAAATGCCATTGAAGACATCGGCTATATCAAAATCGTTGGTTTCCGAAGCTATTTTAGAATAGAAGACGATATGTAACGCCAAATCGCCAAGTTCTTTCTTAATTTCTTCCTTATTTTTTTCGAGGATGGCATCGGCGAGTTCGTAAGTTTCTTCGATGGTAAGGTAGCTTAACGATTCCATCGTCTGTTTCCTATCCCAAGGGCATTTAGCCCTTAAATCGTCCATAATATCGAGCAGCCTACCGAAAGCTTCTAATTGCTGTTGTCTGTTTTTATTTTGGGGGAATTGCATGATAAGTAAATATTCAATTTTGAATTATTAGGAGGTTACCCGAAAGTAACAAGAGAATCTAATTTAAAATAGTGCTAGTGCTTTTAACTCAGTCAGCAATTACAAAAGTAACAGAATCATCGTTTATAGCGCAGCCTGTTCTCTTTTTCCCACTTTTTCAAGATTTCTTTGCCTTCTTTGGGTTGCCAACTCGTAATACTCGAACGGACTCCGCTCAGCAGGGCCTTTGCCCAATGGTTAAACACCGAGCGAGAGGGGTCTTTAGGGGCATATATCTTTCCATCTTTATTGAAATGGAAAAAGCGGCTGTTGCTCGTTCTGATGAAAAATGTGTTGGCAATCAGAGAAAAAACATACTCGTGCAAGCCCACTTCATACGTTTTATCGACCAAAGAGATGGACAGGTTGTTGTACAGAAACCGCATTTTGCCAACGGCATAGTCTTCGTTGGCAGTTACCCAAAACCGTAGCCTTCGGGCTTGCCCGCTTCTTATTTGCAGATATGCCAGTTTTTCTAACATTGGGTTTAGCTGAGGGAGCGACATGGAATCTAGCTCCCCATCGAAGCGGTAGGAGTTGTAAGGGTCGGCTAAATCGAACTCAAATACAGCTTTTAGTTTCCCGCTGCCCATTAGTAAAGCTTCGGTATTCAGAATTGCTTTTGCTCCGTTTTTAAGCTTTAGTGGGTCGTTGGTAAGTCCGGTAAAATCGGCATTCAACTCTCTGAACTGAATTTGCCCTGTTCGAGTAATCGCATCGTCGGTAAAAGAAGAATCGACCGCTGTTTTTTCTGCCGCTTCTTTGTAGGTAATTGTGCTGTTGTTAAGGTTTAAAGAATCTAGCGAAAAGGTAAATGGAAGCATTTTAAGGGCTTCCTGTGGCATTGGTGGCCGATTCTGTTCTGGGAAAGGCACGTTTTTATCTCTGAAAATATCGCCTACTAAACTATCTGCTCTAATAGTCTGTAGGTTTACAATATTCTTGTTGAAAATTTCCTCCAGATTAATCCCTTTAAAACTTAATTGCTGTGCGTTAAAGCTGAGCCAGTCGGTTTGGACTCCTTTCAATTGAAATAGTTTTTGTGCTTTAACATGATGCGCTGCTTTAAATTGGTTTAGTTCTAACGTTTCGGTGTTGGTATCGAAGTATAAATCTTTTGCCGCAATGGAAAATGTGGTGTCGGGCAAATCGGCTTGCAAATTTCGGACGCTATAACTTATTCTCTCGTGTAGCAGTACATTTGCAAGCCGATTTACTTGGAAAGTATCTGTTGAAATTTTATAATGGTCTCCTTGAATTCCTTCTAAGGAAATTTTTAAAACTTCTTTTTCATTAGGCCTAGTAAGGTTTTTCAATAAAAGATTTCTCTCCCTTAGGGTATCTATTTTAATTCGCTTTGCCTTATCGTGTGTTAGTAAAACTACTGGCTTAAGTGCCAATGCTCTTTCCTGCTGATTTGCGCCATCTTTGGAGATATAAAACGCTAACGGCTGTTGTTTTCGTTTTGATTGCACAGCTATTTCTGCCTCTCCATTACTGATGGTGATTTTGCCGAGATTTACCTTATCAAAAACTTGTGTTAGTAAGTTCCTGAGCGAATCTGTATGGATCAGGCCTTGCTTCTCTCCTCCTGATTGACCATTCGTTTTGAGCCTTAAAGCGGGTTTTTCAAGCTCTATTTTTCTGATAGAAAGATTGTTCTGAACCAGTAACTCAAACAGGCTTAGGGAGTCTATGGTGAGTTTTTCTAGCGAGAAGTCGTACTGTGGTTTGTTGCCGAAATCTAATAATTTATCTTTACTCAAAGGGTATCTTGAATGCACTTTTAACTTACTTACCATTAGTTTAGAAGGGAGGTTGTCGCTAAAATAAAGGGAATCGAAGGTAATCGTTCCTTTATCGTTTATATGCTCTAATGACTTTAAGCTAAGTTGTGTCATAGAACTATACAATGGTCGGAAAATACTCGGTTGTGTTTTAGGGGAGATATGGAAACTATCTATTTTAAGGGATACTTCTTTAATAAGAATCCGCTGTAAGTCTTTCGTAATTGTATCGGCAATTACAATATTGAAATTGCTTTTTTCGAGCAATAAAGTCTTCACTTCATACCTCTGCATTGAGTTGGCAAGAAAACGGGGTAACTCCTCCCAATTGAGCCTAGTGTTGGCGGTGTCGTTGCCTGTAAAAATAAATGTTTCAATATCCGATGAAGAAATTATTAAAGTATCGGCTATAAACCGGTTGTCTTTCACAAATTGCTCTACTTCTAAACCAATAAAGCTTAGTTTGGGTATTTTCAAGGTGTAGTTTGTATTTCCATTCGCCAAAAGATTTGAACGAGGTGCAATTAATACATCTTTTAAATCGAGTTTTTTAGCCGTAGATGCGAGCTTTAAATACCGAACATTTAATTGGTGGATGCTATCGGGTAAAAGAAGGGTATAATTTTGCGTTTCAAACTTTAAATCTGAAGCCGCAATAAGTTCTGCCGGAGTGCTCCCTAAAGAGTCTGTAGAAAACTGATTTAGAATTGTGTTAATGGCTGGTAAATCAAATTTCTTGGACACCCCTCCATTCCCATAAGAATAGAGCTGCACTTTTCCGCTATCGATTCTGAGCTGGCTACTGCTCAAAAATGGCAAGGTGTTTATCTCCTCTTCCTCGTCTACAAAATCATCTTCATCCTTCGGATTCACAGGTTTATAAATTGCAACTTGAGGTTTTATCAATCTCATAAAACCAAAATCTCCTTCTTGTTCTAAAATGAGCGTTCTTAAGTCTGCGCTACGCACCAATATCTGCGGGATTGTAGCCTTTATGTAAGTTTCGGTTTTATCTGAATTATGGAGTTCGCTCTGAGAATATTTTGGAATGATGTTAACGTCACTGAATTCAATCACAGAATCGGTTAGGGCAAATTGCACAGAAGACAGCTCTACCCTATGCGAGGTATCGGGAAGTTCAAAATAGCCATTTTTGAGCCTTACTCTCATATTTTGACTTTGCAGCAAGCGCGTAATCTCTCTATAACTATTCTTTGAGATTTCAAACCTATCTAACAATAAATCGATTTCGTTTGCGCCTGCTTTTAGTGTGCTGTCTGTTGATAGTTGTTGCTCCCAATGGAACTTTCCATTATCTATATTAATCCTTTGCGCTTTTAACCATTGTAAGTTGTCTTCAATGAGTGGATATAGATTTTCTGGGTTGATTTTTTGTGTTTCACTCCCAATGAGTGCCTCCTTTTTCACAGAAAAAATATTGAATGTAGGAGCGTTAAGCCTTATGGCTTCTAAGTCGATTGTTCGGTCGGCAAGTAATGCCCAAATATCGAAGGCTGATAGTGTAATCTTGGGAATTCTCGTATTCAAAAGTGTACGTTGTTTTACTCTTTTTTTACTTACCAAATACTTTGCATCTCCATTGGTGGCAACCTCAAACCCTGTGAGGGTTACTAACTTTGCGTTTGTAGAGTAGGTTAGCTCGTTCCAAGAGAGGTTATGCAGGCTATCTGCTAAAGCGTATTCAAAATTTGCAATACTTAATTCAATAGAGTCGCTGTAGGCTACCAACCGCCTTTTTTCTTTGGTTAAAGAGTCGATTAAAATACCATGAAACCGTGCTGAAACATTGTTTAGTTGAGGTAACTGATTGCCCGTTACACTGGCAGAATCGACCAATAAATGGTTCAGTTTTAATGAAAATAAATACTCGGAAAGCGGTGCATATAAATCGGGGGATACTGTTGGCTGCCCACTTTTACGGACAGGCCTGCTGCCTTTTTTAGAGAAATTTATCGTGGGTTGCGAAATTAGCAAGGTATCTATTTCCAAGTTTTTTTCTAGGTATACCTTTAAGAAATTAACTCCTTTGAAGTACACATAGGGCAATTCTAATGCTGCATTCCCTTTTGTATTTGAGTTTAATTGTAAGTTTTTTAGGTATAAGTATCCCGCTTTAGTAGCGAGCGAGAGCGTATCGGCCGCTAGGGTTAGGTCGTTGTTGAGTGTGAGTTTATTTGCGCCCAAATTCACTTTAAGGTTCTCTAACTGAAATGGATAAGACTCGGTAGAAAGAGAGTCAATTACAAATCCTTTTGCAGCAAGGGTAATATTTTTCAGTTGAAATTCTTTGTCAACATTGCGATTTTCTAAGGAGTCTTTAAAGTATCGATACAGAAATCGCCCTTCTTCTAAAGTGAAATTTTCAACCCGTAATTCTTTCAGATAATCTGAAATCAGGAAATACAGGTTGCTCATCTTAAAAGCTTGTTCTTTGTTGGCTTCGGTCGTTTGCTTGTCTCCTTCAATAGTAATATCTAAGTCTGATATATGAAATTCCTTTAATTTGAGAGTTTTCTTAAAATAAAGTTCACCGATATTAAACCCTTCGATATATACTTTTTCTATACGAAATTCATATAGTTTATTCAGCGACTGGTTTGTTGTTTCTAGGCGGCTGTATACTTGCCGATTAGGAGATAGTTTTAAGTTACTGATTTTTATATAGTTAACTATAAAATTAAGTTTAATATCATCGTAGGTAAGGCTGTACAGTTCTTCGCTTTTCAGTTCTACTACTTCTCGTAGTACTCTTCCAACAATTTCATCGGTATAGTAGCGAAACAGTAATTGGAAGAAAATAACCAGACAAAGTATAAAATTAGTTATGCCTACAATCCACCAAAAGAGGCTAAACCAAACTTTACGGTTAGTTTTTTTCGTTTTTTTGGGTTCAATTTGCTCGTTATTTTCAATGTTATGGTTCATATACGAGCAATCGCTCACAACTGGTTTGATAGAAAGTAGATGGTTTTTAGTCGGTTACGACTTTTACCGCTGTCTAATCTAGTAAATAGGAAGTGTAAAACTAAATTT
This sequence comes from uncultured Roseobacteraceae bacterium, assembly GCA_964521225.1. Taxonomy (GTDB): domain Bacteria; phylum Bacteroidota; class Bacteroidia; order Cytophagales; family Flammeovirgaceae; genus CAYUJH01. The sequence continues at coordinate 8,168 of CAZFQW010000029.1, read as the reverse complement.
ACTTCCTTCTCCTAACTTACTTTCCACAGAAATTTCGCCCTTGTTTCTTTCAATAAACTCCTTGCATAACCCTAAACCTAAGCCATTCCCTTTTTCGTTGGCAGTTCCAAATGTTGTAGAGTGGTGCTCTCTGTAAAAAAGAGTAGAGATTTCTTTTTCGTCGATTCCCAAGCCGTTGTCTTCTACAGAAACTATAATTTTTTCGTCGTTATCATCAATAGAAGTTGAAATCTTTACCTCGCCTCCTCTTTCTGTAAATTTTAGGGCATTGGAAATCAAATTTCTTAAAATAAAATCAATCATGTTCACGTCGCCTTCCACCCCTGGTACGGGCATCAGCTCGGTTACAAGGTCGATGTCTTTCACCTTCGCTCCGGGCACAAATAATTTAATATTCTGATGAATGAGGTACTCTAAGTCGATAGTATCCACTTTATATTCCATCATGTTCATTTGCGAGAGCGACCAATGCATTAGGTTTTCGAGTAAGAACCTTACACCATTCAAGGAGTTTTTGATGTCGTGAGAATACAATTGAAGTTCTTCTTGGCTAAAGGCATCGGGATGCTTTACAATTACATCGAGCATGGCATTTAGGGTATTTAGTGGCCCTTTAATATCATGGGAAATAATAGAAAACAGCTTGTCTTTCATTTGGCTAGTCCGGCGGAAATGAGATTCCCGTGCTGCTGTAGTAGCTAGTTCTTCTTCTTTATGGCTAAGCTGCTTTTTAAGTACAATAATTTGCTCAATTTTTAGAAGAGCCAACTCAGAACTTAATGTATCTGTCAAAACATCCACTGGCGTTTCCTTGGGTATTTGCGCCAAGTTTTCATATTTCTTTCGTAAGATGGTAGGAATTATCATCCCCGGAAAAATGTGTACTATATATTCCAAATGTTTTGCAACTTGTTCGCTTTCTAAATTTGGGTCGATAATAAGCATAGTTGGTGGTGCAACCTCTTCCGAAAAAGCTCCTTCTGAAAATTGCTGAAAGGCGAATTGTCTGACATTCCCTCTTTTTTCTAGGGCAGTTAATGAAAGACCATCCAGTAAATTATCGGAGTATATGTAATAAATCAGTGATTGCATAAACGCTAAGCAGATTATTTATTGATATAATAACGTCTGTGAAGAAGCTTAATTTCATTAAGAAATATATAAATATATTAACTAAAAAAGATTAACAAATATAAAGCGATATTATGAAACAAAAGATGTTTTTTACTTTGACCCTCTTTTTAAGTGCTTGCCAAGCAACTTCCGAAAGCTCTTCAACTAGAGAAAATACACTAAATGGTATTTTGAAAAACGGTGTTTGGAGAGCGGAGCTAACCTTGCGAAAAAAGGAACCTCTTCTGCCCTTTAATTTTGAAGTTAGTACTGATAATGAGGGGAATAAGATAGTAAAACTAATGAATGAGGATGAAAGGATTGAGCTTGGAACTGTACAGTATAAAGGTGATACTTTGGTGATGCCTATGAAGGTTTTTAACACTGAAATTATTGCTAAAGTAAATGGTGATGAGCTTATTGGTGAGTGGGTGAAAAATGATTTCGAAGACTATCGACTTCCCTTCAAAGCATCCTATAATAACACAAAACGTTTCATTATTGGAACAGGCACTTCTGGGGTTAACCTCGCAGGTAATTGGGCAGTAAGCTTCGAGAATAAAGAGGGTTCCATTGAAGAGGCAATAGGTATTTTTAACCAATTGGGAAATAGTATTACAGGTACTTTCCTGACACAAACAGGCGATTATCGGTTTTTACAAGGCAATATAGATGGCAACAAGTTCAAGCTTTCTTGTTTTGATGGCGAGCACGCCTTCTTGTTCCACGCAAGCATTACCAATGAAAACACACTTACCGATGGCACTTTTTGGTCGGGCAAACATTGGAAACAGGCGTGGTCTGCCGTAAAAGATGCAAATGCGACCCTCCCCGATGCTTCTACACTTACCTACCTAAAAGAAGGTTATGAAACCGTTGCTTTTGAATTCCAAGATATAGAAGGCAATACAGTTGCCCTTTCCGATAAGAAATTTGAAGGGAAAGTAGTGGTAATTCAATTAATGGGCTCCTGGTGCCCGAACTGCCTCGATGAAAGCAAGTTTTTAGCGCCTATGTATAAAAATAGAAAGGAAGAGGGCTTAGAGGTAATTGCTTTGTGTTACGAAAGGCTAAAAGACAGAGAGAAAATCGCTAAAAGACTAAATATTTTGAAAGATAGAATAGGAATCGAGTACCCGCTGCTTATTGCGGGGAGCGATGATAAGCTCGATGCCGTGCAAACCCTTCCTATGCTCAACCATATTTTAGCCTTTCCTACTACTATTTTTGTAGACCGAATGGGGAAAGTGAGAAAAATACATACAGGCTTTAGTGGACCGGGCACTGGCAAGCACTACGATCAATTCACTAGAGAATTTAACCTTTTTGTGGATAAATTACTTTTGGAAGAGGCTTTATAAGCATAAGTAAATATTCAATTTTAAGTTGCGAATAACAAATTACTAAAACGCTCGAAATGAGCATTTTATCTCATCAATACATGATAATGCGAATCAGGGGTTAAAAGGGTTATTTGAATCAAAAAAACTGAGCAAAAAATATCTTTTTTTGTCGTATCGACCGTGAGGAGAGAATTATAAGGCTCACTTGCCCTATTTTTAGATTCTTCGCAAGTTCAGAATGACACTAAAATTTATTCTTTGGGTTCAAAAAAGAAGATTATGACCCCTGATTCGCATAATTAGATTAGGGGTATTTTCGTCAGACTGTCTGACAAAGTTTATTACTGTTTGTTCAGCACATCGTAACTGAACGATAAATCTCTTTCTTACACACGCTAAAGTAGGTGTTACAATTAAAATCCGTACTATGCTGAAAATAATATGGTTTTAGCTAAAAACGCCTCTCACAAGTTCGTGAGAGGCGTTTTTATTTCAATTACCTCGTATACAGATTATTTCACTGTGAACTTCTCTTTCATTACCGAGCCGTCTTTGCCTTGCATTACTGCAACGTAAATTCCTGTTGGCAATTTCTGCGTGAACTGAACCTGTACAGTTCTATCGTTCGACATGATGGTGCGGAATGGAATTGGTTTCCCTGTTAAGTCATAAATACTTAATCTTTCCATTTCAGATTCAGGAATTTCAAAATCGAAGTTCAAATCAATTCCCGCTGATGGATTCGGGTAAACAAAGAACATCGCTTCTCTAGTTGCCTCAAACTGAACTGCTCTTACTTTAGAGTACTCGAATGTTTCATCGGCATCGTTAATTTTCAAGCGGTAATACACTGTGCCATTCGGCGGATTATTATCCCAGCTAGTATAGTCTAATAGGGTTGAAGAATTACCTGCTGCTTCTACCACGGCAATGGTTTCAAAGTTTATCCCGTCGTTACTGCGCTGAATTTCAAAATTAAGGGTGTTAAACTCTGCCGCCGTTTGCCATACTAATTTCACAGCTTCCCCCACCGCTTCGGCGTTAAAGTCGATTAGAGTAACCGGAAGCGGGTTGTTAGCTATGATAGCTCCCGTATTAGCTAAAGTATATGGGCTAAAACCATTGATAACTCCTGTTGAGGTTACTGTTCCATAGTTATTATTAGGGCCAGGACCTCCTGTAGTTGTGGTAACAGGGTGCGGAGAATAAAGCCCTCCTGGTGTTGGTACTCCATCGTAAATCAACTCCCATCTTGGGTTACCAGGGTCATTACTCCATTTGGCAACTCCCAATTCTTGGTAGAAATTTACGCCTCCACTAAGATTCCCCGTAGTGGCTAAATCATCCCAAGTTAAAGAAACTTGTAAATTAGCTGGATTTACAGAAGGAATTGCAGTTACATCAGGAATATTATCACTACTCGGCAGTGCTTCAATCATCCAAAACTCTCTTTTGCTTACATTGGTTATGTATGGTCCATAATAAAGATTATCAACATAGAAGCCAAACAGGCCTGGGTCTTTTCTGAAATACTGAGAAGTAATTATCCTAGCCACTCCATTGTTTGTGATTCCAGATGGTCTGAAAAGACTTCCTGTACCCACTGGGAAGATAAAAGAAGTTCCATTATTGATTGTTTTCCTTACAGGAGCTACCGAATGCGAAGCATTGGCATCTTGAATAGAAGTTGTTGGAAAATCTACTTCGGCATCAGCATCAAAAATTAGTTCTACCTCACGAGCGTTTAAACTAGGAACTTTACTTCCTGGTATAAATGGACTCTGATCAAAGTACGAATAAGCACTAAAATCCTCTCTATTCACTGGTGTGCTTTCTGTAGCTCCATCCCAAATTGTTCCAGGCCATATATGTCCATCAATAAACTCAGCGGCGACTAATGGATCCCCTTTTGAGGCACCAGAAGTAACTTCTACATTATCCAAAATATGAACTGCAAACTGGTAAGGTCCTGCAAAAGTAGGGTTAAAACTATTATTGATAGTAATACTGTAAAATTGTTCCTTATCATCTGGGTCTTCAGTAGCCGGAGTATCTGAAATATGTTGTGAATGATACCCTTCAAAATGTACATCACTCGCCGTAGTAATATTGAAATCACCATTATCGCCTGTACTTATCCAATCATCATCCACATATACATTGGTATTCGCCGCGCCAATGGCAAACTCCACATCATTGATAGTAAAGTCGCCACGAATACGTAAGTCTGTGGTTCCTGCTTCTGTAGTTTTTGTGCCTGTACCTGTAAGCGTTAATTTAGGATAACTCTGCTGATACGACCCTGGCCCTGGGTTAGGTGCTACTAATGCCCCTGCATCATCCACCCCTCCTGCATTCAATTCAGCATCAGTATTTGGTCCGACAACATTTCCATCAAATAGATTGCGCACTGTCTGATTCGCATCGGCTTGATAGATGATTTCGGTTTGCCTTGCTGCTGCTGCTAATGCTGGTGCTGGCGTAATAAGTGCTCCCGTAGTTACATCCGTTTGAGAAATAACAGAAGGGGGTGTCTCATTAAGCAATGGCATATCGATGAATACTTCGCTGTAGTTAAAGTCGGGGAAGGTAGTACCTTGACCTGCTTCACCAATATAAAAATTAGTACTTTGACGTTGAATAAAGCGCGCTGTATTATCAAATGCCCCAATTTGATAACCATTATCGAATAAGTCAATATTAGATTGAATTTCTAGGAAGCCACGAACTACAAGTTCTTCCTGTTCGGCGTTTGCAGGGTTTGCATTAAAGTTCGCACTTGCAGGACTTGTAGCTGCACCACCATCATCTTCAAAGAGTCTTTTAGTGGTACGCTCTGTATCTGCTAATAAGTTCGCTCCAAGATTTTCTGGGTCGCTAGGTAAAGGAGGTGTCCCATAGGTTCTTAATACTAAATTCCCATAGTTACCATTCGCTCTACCAGGCTCTGAAAGTAATCGTATATTTTGTGAAATACCTGCTGTAGTTCCATCACCTGCATTGTACACTACTGTTGAAAGATTTTCGAAGTCAATATTTGTATTGGTAAAGTTGTGAGGCAACTCTGTCGGGAACTCGTCTCTACCCACAATGAGATAGGTGGAGTCGCCCATGAAAAAGTTGCGTGTGTCGTTTCCTACAATTTGGTTACCGTCATCGATGAATTTTACTCTAAATTGGCTCGGCAAGCCCGCATACGGCTGGTTGAGGTTGTTTTCATCAAGCGCAATCACTAGCTCCCCGGTAATCGTTAAATCATCTTTTGGTATGCCTACAGGGGGTGTGAAAGTGTATGCTGCTGCTACCCCTGTGGTTAATGGTAAAGCAGGACTCGAATTGCCTAAGAAACCTGTGCCCACTTCAACTACATCACCATCTTGGAGATATAAAGTTCCATCGTTATTTCCACCATCGCCGGCATTATTTGAGGTAGCTAACGTTCCTGTAAAGATGCCGGTGCCTGGACCTGTTTCCACAAGGGATACTGCATTTTCTACTTCTCCTGAATTCTGGTTTTGTACTTCCACCGTTAGTGGCCCTGTGCCTGTTAAATCAATATCTCTTAGTGTGATATTAATTGACGTACCTGCCGAAACATTTTGTGAAATACTTGCCGTAGGCACTGAAGTAACATTGGTTACCACTGTATTGGCAGATGCTGTTAAATTCAAGCCATTCACTACGGTTGTGTAGGCAAAAGTAACCTGGATGGAATGACCAACAGCGGCTTCGATGTTGTTGTTTCCAACTGTTACTGCTCCTCCAGAAGTTGTGATGGTATTTACAAAGTACCCTGAGCTACCTACTTCGTTAAGCACTAGCGTCTCGGTGTCTCCATTAGTTTGGTTAGTAACGGTAACGGTTACTGTACCTAGCCCAGGAGGAGTGGCAGCAGTACTTGCCGAAGCATATGCTACTCCTACTTCTAAGGCTTCCGTTATAGCTACACTACTAGTAAGCGAGATTCTGGCATAATCATCCTCATAATAAGCCACTACTTTTTCAGTCTGTCTATTTTCTGTCCATTGTGTAATGGTTAGGTTCGGGAAATCTAAATCGGCGAATACAAATTGCGTTTGGTTGAAACTAACTGTAGGCCACTCCGTTCCAGTAAAATCGGAGGTAAATACTACTTTAGACGAAGCGGGTACAGTTGTTTCGTTTAAATTGATATTTGGGAATCCTCCCGGAATGTATGGGCTATACGGTAGTTGTGTTGGTTGTGTTAGAGTATAATTTGTAAAGGTAGCATCGGAAAGTGAGCCTCCAAAGCGAACAACTGCATCGTTATCTAAAGTAAATGTTCCTTGGTCATCGCCTAAGATTTGGTAGCCCGCATCTCTTAATTCAGCCCATTCTTCTATTGTAATATCTCCTCTTATAATCGTATTCTTGTTCGTAGAAGTAGGGTCAACAATATCCAAATCTTTATACGCTAGAGCGGCCCTTACGTCATTACCATTTCTGATAATAAGATTACCATAATTCTGATTCGCCGAAGCTGATGATAAACGCCTCACTTTCTGTGTAGCCCCAATAGGCGCGGCAACATCCGTTGAGTTATATATCACGGTTGAGTTCGCTACAAAGTTGATATCTGCATCGGCGTAGTTTAGTGGGAATAAGGAGTTAGCATCGTTCCCTATTGATAGAAAAGTGTTATTCCCCATAGTAAATGCGCGAGTAGCTGTACCTTGAATTTGGTTGCCATTATCAAAAACATGGTTGCTCTGATTAATCGTCAAATCTCCTAAGACAATAGTAGGATTGGCCAAGCCTCCTGTAGCCGCAGTAGGGTCTCCATTGTTGATTACTTTCAACGGTATTCCCGTTACAACACCTGCTACTATGTAAGGGTTGGTAAAGGTTAAATGAGCATAGGTAATTTCTCCCGCTACAAACTGAGCCTCTAATAAATCTGCATCTGTTGCTCTTTGCGGGGCTGCCGTTGCTCCTGAAGTTTCAATATCATTTGCTATTGCTGTTTGGTTATTTCCCCCTGCATTGTAAATCACTTCACTTTCTACGTGGGCTGCACCTACCGTTTGCGTTACATTACCAATATTGAAAGCAACTCTATTGGTGAGGAATACATTGTTCCTATCGTACAAGGTTGGGAAGTGACTAGGCACAAAAGCCCCTTGCTCACCAATGGTAAAGCGTGTAAACTCACCCATTCTAATATCATTTGTTGGGTTGAAAACAAACTGATAACCGTTGTCGCTGAGTTGTGTAATATCTGTAGTACTTGTACCATCTGCAATTACTAAATCACCACGTACACGATTCATTCTATCCGTTGGATCTACCGCATTATTGGTTGGATCTGCATCGGCTGCGGTTCCTGGGCGAATTATATCCATACCCGTATCTAATCGCTTGTTCCCGACATTTCTGATATACAGATTACCATAGTTTTGGTTAGTACCGCTATATACAGCAGGGTCTGCGTTGTCCGACAATCTTCTGATTCTTTGTACCTGCCCTGAGTTGTACACCACATTAGACGCAATATCCAAATTGACATCTGTATTAAGATAATACGTTGGGAATTCTGTTGCCTGACCATCGTCGTTATTATAACGAGTAAGTGTATAAGTACCCAAGTTGACTGGTGCTCCTGTGTTGTTATAAATTACAATTGCATCGTTGTTGCCTACTGGATCATGGATGTATTCTGAAATCATTAGTTCTGGAGAGCCTCCCGCCGGG
>CAZFQW010000028.1:0-14587 GCA_964521225.1 uncultured Roseobacteraceae bacterium | reverse complement strand
TGTCGACAATAAAGACTTCATGGTAACCGGCATGAATTCGAACTACTTCCCCATTGGTACTAACTACTCTTACAGTCTTTGGAACCAGCCAGAAAACATTATTAAATCGGCTTTAGATGCTGAAATGTCCATGCTAAAAAACATGGGTGTGAATGCCATTCGAATGTACACGGGAGTACCACAAAAGTGGATTCAATACATTTACGAAAATTACGGTATTTATACCATGCTGAACCATTCTTTTGGTCGGTATGGTGTTACCATCGATGGAGGCTGGATGGCAAATACCGAATACAACGATCCTAGAGTAAAAGAACTACTGCTAAGAGAAACCACTCAGCTCGCAAAAGATTACAAAGATACGCCCGGACTACTCCTGTTCTTGCTAGGAAATGAAAATAATTACGGCTTGTTTTGGGGCGGTGCCGAAACAGAAGACATTCCAATAGAAAACCGAGAATCGACAACAAGAGCAAAGGCAATGTATAAATTGTTTAATGAGGCAGCCCTCGCAATGAAATCCGTGGACGATTCGCATCCCATTGCCATGTGTAATGGCGATTTACTCTTTTTAGAAATCATTAAAGAAGCGTGTAAAGATGTTGATATTTTTGGTACTAACATGTACCGAGGGGTTTCCTTTGGCGATGCATTCCAAAGGGTGAAAGACGAACTCAACAAGCCTATTTTATTTACCGAATTTGGTGCGGATGCTTACAATGCCATTGAAAACGCAGAAGACCAACAATCGCAGGCTTATTATATGGTGGGCAACTGGAAAGAGATTTATGAAAATGCCGCAGGCTTAGGAAAGGCGGGAAACTCGTTGGGCGGTTTCACCTTTCAGTTTAGCGACGGATGGTGGAAATTCGGACAAACCAAGAACCTCGATGTACACGATAACAATGCATCGTGGGGCAATGGAGGCTATTATAAAGATTTTGAAGAAGGGGAGAATAATATGAACGAGGAGTGGTTTGGTATCTGTGCAAAAGGAAAAACCAATGCGCAAGGATTATATACATTATATCCTCGCGCTGCCTACTATGCTTTAAAAGAAGCACATTCATTCAATCCGTATGCAAATGGGGTTACCAAAGAAAGCCTTGAAACATACTTTTCTAATTTACAATTAATTGATGCCATAATTAGTGCTAGAAGCGATAAAGCTGCTTTGCTCGGCGAACAAGGCGGTAAAATTCGTGTTAGCTCATTTAGAGCTGAAATATCGACCTACCTTACCGGCGGCGATTTAATCACCACTCCGAACAACCCCAACCCTATCGTACCTCAATTTCCTAACAAACTTGGGTTTGATAACATGGAATCCTATTTTATTGGGTTTGAAGCACGGCCTGCCGATAACGTTAGTGCAAGCGTTACCTTCAACGTATTAGGAAACATTGCGCAGAACCCTATCAACGAAATTTTTTACGAGAATAGAGGCCGCCCCGAAATTATCACCACTCAAAGTGGCAACTCGGTTCAAACTACCCTAAACAGAGTTCAAATCTACCAGGCAGAATACAATTGGAATCATAAGTTTTTCGATTTAAAAGGATTTTACAGAACAGGGCATTACCACTGGGGCTACGAAGGCGATTTCTTCGGCTTATATCCCGAAGCAAACTATGGCCCTAACATCGATATTTACAATGCCCTTGCCCCTTCCGGGCTTGAAATCACAGGGAAGAAAACTTTCGATGGCTTTAAAGTAGCCTTTGGCAGAGAACTTTGGTGGGGTGCCAATCCAGCGTTATTAGTGAAATATAGCAAAGAAATTGCGCATTTTAACCTTACAGGTATTTTCCACGAAGACATTGAGCAACCCGGCGATGCAGTAAGTTCAATTGCTATCCCTCAGCCCAAAACAAGAAGGGTTACCCTTGCTGCCGAAAGAGAGTTTGGTAAATTCACCTTACAAGCAGGCGGTATTTGGGGTGGGCAACCCCTTGTAGGCAGAGAGTTCCAAGTAGCAGTAGCGCAATCTGGTAGCACTGAAGGCCCCGACAAATACGAGGTGCTTGTAGATAAAGTGCAAGATACTGACACATGGGGGGGGAAAGTGAAAATTACCTATGCAGGAGGGCGTTTCAATTGGTATGCGCAAGCTGCCACAATGGGGCTAGTTGCCAATGGTGGTGGCGATTACACCCAAACTTTTACCGGGTGGAAATTGAAAGATAGCGGAAGCGGCAATCAGAATAACTTCTTAACAGGTTTTACCTACAACATTGGCAAATGGCAGGTTGCCCCTAACTTTTTATGGCAAAAACCTCTGATAGACCCTATGCCCGGCGATGTAGGTGGCCCCGGAAGACTCAGAAACATCCTTACCGACCCCTTTGTAGTAAGGGCTAATAGAGAAACCGTAGGAGGCGAACTTTTATTAACCTTCGACCCTACCCCCGGCACTTGGATGTACGAGTGGGATAACGACCGCTCCGAAGATGCTCTTTTTGCAGCAAGTATAGGCTTTGTTTATCGTCATTTACCTACTTCGCAAGATGCTGCGGTTATCTTCCCCGGTACGGGGAGAGTGCCTAGTGCCGCTATTGGCGCACCCCCTGCCCTAGACCTATGGGAAATACATACACGCATTGTATCTAAAATTAGTCCTGAATTAGGCTTAATCGCCAACTTGTACGGAGGGAACGGGCAGTCCAACGGCTCAGACACGAGAACTATTCAACGCTACGGAGGCGATGTAAGGGTAATTTATAAAACCTTAAAATTAGCCTCCCATCTTAAATTCGACGATTGGGGACCCTTCGATTACCACCGAGATTTTAACCTAACGTTCCCACTACAAGTAATGGCAGACCTCTCTACCACAATAGGCAAGCAAACTTGGTTTGTTTTACCCAACACCACTTTAGGTATGCGTTTTACTTGGCGTTCGCTCAACGAAAACTCCCCTCGCTACTTGCCGAATGTTGCAGAGGAATTTGCGACCTCGCCAACAATTAGTCCCGTAGGATTTCCGAACGGTAACGAATGGGAATTCAGGACTTATGTGAGTATAAATATTGGAAAATAAAAAGCAGGAAAATGAAAATACTAACTATATTCAAGCACAAGCTCTCAGTGATTTTAGGAGTAATTTTAATTGCTCTTACAGGATGTGAAAGAGACCTTTCCAACGACGTGAGACCCGCTACTTTCCCGGCAACTGCTGAGGTGTTTATCAACGGGTTTAGTGGCGGTTTAGAATACCTGCCTTTCGGTGGCTCAAAACTCGATGCTTTTACGGTAGATAACCAAACCTTTTACGAAGGCACAGCAGCAATGCGTTTCGATGTCCCTAACTTTGGCGACCCCTCAGGAGCATTCGCAGGGGCTATTTTCCCAGACAATGGAGGCAGAGACCTTACAGGATTTGACGCACTTACCTTTTGGGCAAAAGCAACCAAAGCCGCTACCATCAACGAAATTGGTTTTGGAAACGACTTTGGCGAAAACAAGTATTTGGTAACCAAAAACAATTTAAGAATTACTACTGGTTGGGCTAAATATGTAATTCCTATCCCCGAACCTTCGGTCCTCAATACTGAAAAAGGCTTGTTTTGGTACTCTGAAGGCCCAGAAGATGGCGACGGCTACACTTTTTGGATAGACGAACTAAAATTTGAAAAACTAGGCACCATAGGGCAACCACGACCTGCCATTTTTAATGGGCAAAATGTAGTTGAGCGCTCGTTCATTGGTTCGCAACTCAACATGACAGGGCTTACGCAAACCTTCAACTTGGCCAATGGAAGCGACCAAACTGTTGCGGCGGCACCAAGCTATTTCACCTTTCGCTCTTCCGATGAAAGCGTTGCAAGAGTAAATGCGCTAGGGCAAATTTCGATAGTAGGCTCAGGAACAGCTGAAATCACCGCCATTTTAGCAGGCGTAAAAGCAGCAGGCACTCTCACAATACAATCGCTAGGCGAATTCATTGCCGCCCCAATACCTACACAAGCACCTGAAAATGTGATTTCCATCTTTAGCGACGCTTACAATAACGTTCCCGTCGATTTTTACAACGGCTTCTTTGCCCCATTCCAAACCACCCTAGGAGGTGCCAACCTAAACATTAATGGCGACAACGTAATTCAATACACTCAATTAAATTTTGTGGCGAGCGAATTTAAAAACCCGACAGTAAACGCTACGGAAATGACGCATTTCCACGTCGATATTCAAATCCGAGAAAATATTGACCCCGGCGATTTTATCGCTCTTGAGTTAGGAGATTTTGGCCCCGATGGTGTTTTTGGTGGCGGAAACGACGCAAGCGGCAGAGTTACCTTCGCAAGCAACCAGTTAGTGAGCGGGCAATGGATTAGTTTGGATATTCCTTTGGCCGACTTTGGGCTAGGCAGCAGGGCAAATTTGGCGCAGGTGTTTTTTATCTCCGACGCTACTATTTCTACCCTACTAGTCGATAATATGTATTTCTACAAATAAAAATATCCTGAGTAATGAACTATAGAAATCTTTATAAATCAAAAAAAAGAGCAATATATACGAAAGGACTTTTGTTGTTATTGCTGCTAGGAATTTCAGCCTGCTCTAATGACGAAGACCAAGTGGTTATTACCAAAACAGACTTGGTAATTGCCGATGAGTTTGATGTGGATGGAGCGCCGAATAGTAGCTTATGGAGTTACGACATCGGCACAGGGCAAAACGGGTGGGGTAATAATGAGTTACAATACTATACCGATAGACCCGAAAATATTACTGTTGAAAACGGTATGCTGCTCATTAACGCAAGAAGAGAGTCGTTTCAAGGGGCTGCTTATACCTCGGCAAGGATACTCACAAAAGGTAAATTCGACCAAGCCTACGGTAGATTTGAAGCGCGCATGAGACTCCCTTGGGGACAAGGCATTTGGCCCGCATTTTGGCTGCTAGGGGCTGATATTGACGCTAACCCTTGGCCCGCTGCTGGCGAAATAGACATTATGGAGTGCCGTGGCCAAGAGCCCACCATCGTTTTAGGAAGTGTACACGGCCCCGGTTACTCTGCCGAAAATTCAATTACCAAAAGTTACGAATTACCCAACGACCGTTTCGATACAGGTTTTCACGTTTTCGGCATTGAGTGGGGGCCCAATTACATTAACTACTATGTAGATGATGTACTCTACAATCAAATCACCCCCGCCGACGTGCCTGGTGAATGGGTTTTTGACAAGCCCTTCTACATTCTAATCAACCTTGCCGTTGGGGGTTCTTTCGTAGGCTCGCCTAATAGCGAAACTGTGTTCCCTCAAACCATGCTTATTGACTACGTGAGGGTGTATAAATAACAGATTAAAAAAACAGTAAATATGATGAAATTACTTCAAAAATATGCCAGGCTATTCATGATTTTATGCTTAGCCATGAGCTTTGTCAGATGTTCAGACGACGAGGCAGCTGCTCCTCAAGTAGTTGCCGCATTCACACAATTAATTGATACCGAAACGGGTGTTGTTACCTTCATCAACATATCAGAAAATGCCAATCGCTACGCTTGGGATTTTGGCGATGGTACCACCTCAGTAGAAATTAACCCTATAAAAGCATTTACCGCAGGGAATTACACCGTAACACTCACCGCTACAAACAATGCGGGACTATCCGCTACTTTTACAGATAATATCACTATCACTGCAAAAGTACCCGCGGCACTCCCCATTACCTTCGATGATAGCAACGTAAAATACGAGCCCACTGCCTTCGGTGGTGTCTCTTTTGAAGTTGTTGATAATCCAGACCTTTCAGGAACCAATAATGTAGCCTCTAAAGTGGGAGCTATTACCAATAGTGGTGCTGCCTTCGAAGGTTTGTTTTTTGATTTAAGAACGCCAGTCGATTTAGCTTCACAGAAAGCCATTGCGATGAGTTTCTGGTCGAATGTACCCATAAGTGTTCTATTAAAATTAGAAGAAGGAACGGCTGGCCCTGTAGAAACTACTGCGAATCATGCGGGTTCGGGATGGGAAACTATACAATTCGATTTTACTTCTTCGGCGCAATACTCGCGTTTAACGCTATTTGCAGATGGCCCAGGCACTACCGTTGGCACGTTTTACTTAGATAACATCCTCCAAAAAGAAGCGGGAAGCAATACGGGCGGAGAACCGGGTGAACCCGTAATCCCAACAAGCCCTGCCCCTGCGCCTACGCAAGCAGCAGCCGATGTGATTTCTATTTATAGCGATGCCTACACTGATGTACCCCGCGACGGCTTCAACTTTTACGGTGCTGCCGCTTTCGAGGAAACACCAATTGCCGGAAACAACGCACTCAAATACTCCCTCGCAGAGGTCGACGGAGGGAATTTCCAGGTGATTGAGCTAGGCGGTGCAAACCAAATTGATGCCGCTACCGCAGGAATGACCAACTTCCGTTTCGACCTGTGGTTTCCCAATGCAGTAGATGCCAACTCTGCTTTCTTAATGAAACTCGTTGACTTTGGCGCTACTACCTCCGAGGCACTCATCAACATTAATGCAACTTCTAACCCTGCCATTGCCCAAGGTACTTGGCTACAATTCGACTTGCCCTTTACCCAACTGCAAACCTTTGGCTTGGCAGGTAGCAGCAATATCCAACAAATTGTTATCGACCTGTTGAATTCTGGTGAAGTTTATATGGATAATGTCTACTTCTATAAATCGGGGGGAAATGTTGGCGGAGGTCCCGTAATCCCAACAAGCCCTGCCCCTACGCCTACGCAAGCAGCAGCCGATGTGATTTCTATTTATAGCGATGCCTACACTGATGTACCCCGCGACGGCTTCAACTTTTACGGTGCTGCCGCTTTCGAGGAAACACCAATTGCCGGAAACAACGCACTCAAATACTCCCTCGCAGAGGTCGACGGAGGGAATTTCCAGGTGATTGAGCTAGGCGGTGCAAACCAAATTGATGCCGCTACCGCAGGAATGACCAACTTCCGTTTCGACCTGTGGTTTCCCAATGCAGTAGATGCCAACTCTGCTTTCTTAATGAAACTCGTTGACTTTGGCGCTACTACCTCCGAGGCACTCATCAACATTAATGCAACTTCTAACCCTGCCATTGCCCAAGGTACTTGGCTACAATTCGACTTGCCCTTTACCCAACTGCAAACCTTTGGCTTGGCAGGTAGCAGCAATATCCAACAAATTGTTATCGACCTGTTGAATTCTGGTGAAGTTTATATGGATAATGTCTACTTCTATAAATCGGGGGGTGGTAATACAGGCAGCGGAGCCGGTACTACTATCATAGATTTAACCTTTAACGATGTAGGTTCTATTGATAGTTGGGAGAAAGTAGCGGATGCCAATAGTAACGAAGCCACAATTTCGTGGGAAGAAAACGGGGGCGTTGAAGGCGGTGCAATGAAAGTGAAGGGTACGAACCCAAGTGCAGCCGCAGGAAAAGCTTATATATTCCAATTGACAGCCAACGAGCTGAACTTTGATGGTGCAAGCGATGTAAAATTAACCTTCGATTTAAAACTTACCGCTCCGTTGGTAGCGGCTGCCTTGCACTTACAAACGAACCTTCCGGGCGTAGGAGTTACCAACAATTTCGACTTACAGAATGGTGGGTTAAATCAAGATGGATTTACGAGCTATTCTTTTGACTTTGCAGGAGTGGCTACCGAGGCGAACACCTTTACCATTCACTTCAACTTTGCGAGTGGCGCAGTAGAAGGTGCAGGTGGAGAAGTGCTAATTGATAACATTAAATTAGTTAAAAGTAACTAACTAAAATTGGGAAGGGGCAGCAAATTACGGGAAGCAGCCCCTTCACTCTATTTATTTAACTATCCGCCAAATATTTCTATCTTTAAGTAGGAGGATGACTCTTGTTTATTTTACTCAATCAAATACATTGCTTTAATGACAAATCAACAAAATGCCGAGCAAATTGGCTTCGGCGAAGTGCAGATTGAAAATGAAACTTACCTCTGCATTTCTAATGTAGATAAAATGCGCCCTTTTTTTATGAGCATTGTGAGCGATTCCAACCATTGGATGTTCATAGGTAGTAACGGAGGGTTAAGTGCAGGAAGGAAAGATGTTGAAAATTCCCTTTTCCCCTACTATACCGACGACAAAATTATTGAGTCTGCCGAAATTACTGGAAGTAAATCTATTTTCTTGGTTGAAAAAGATGGGAAAACACTTACTTGGGAACCTTTCTCTATTCGGTATGCGTCTATCTTCAATATCAGCAGAAATCTTTACAAAAATAAATACGGTAATAAAATCTTATTTGAAGAAATAAACCACGATTTAAATCTCACCTTCCAATACCAGTGGAATTCGAGCAATGCTTATGGTTTTGTAAAGAAAAGCAAGCTCATTAATACAAGCAGTGCAACTGTACAAGTAAATATGCTTGATGGCATTCAGAACATCTTACCCTATGGCGTAGAAAGTGGCACACAAGTAAGGAGTAGCAACTTAGTAGATGCCTACAAGCGCAGCGAATTAGATAAAGCCAGCGGCTTAGGGATTTTTGCGTTAAGTGCCATTATTGTAGATAAAGCAGAACCTAGCGAGGCACTTAAAGCCAATGTGGCGTGGTCGCATGGCTTGGAAAATCCCACCTATCTTTTATCATCGCTTCAGTTAGGTAACTTCAGGCAAGGTATTTCACTTAGTGAAGAGGTAGATGTAAAAGCCGAAAAGGGAGCTTATTTCATTTCCAAAGAAATTGAACTTGCCAATAATGAGGCGAAAGAATGGATGATTGTTGCCAATGTTAACCAAACGATTGCTTCGATAGTACGCATTTCCAAAGAAATTCAAGAAAACGCAAAAATTGCCCAAGAAGTTAGCCAAGATATTGAACTAGGTACAGAGCGTTTGATAAAACTAAATGCTTCGGCAGATGCGCTGCAACTCTCGAATGATTGCTTAAGAGATAACCGGCACTTTGCCAACTCGCTGTTCAATATTATGCGAGGAGGAGTTTTCGATAACAATTATCTTATCGAGAAAAAAGATTTTTCCGATTACCTTGGGAAGGCAAACAAAGAAGTAGCGACAGCATTCAAAAAAGAAATTGAAATGCTTCCCGAAACATTCACACTTTCAGAAATATTAACCATTGCCACCACCTCAGGAAATAACAATTTCAAAAGATTGTGTTTTGAATACATGCCGCTGAAATTCAGCCGAAGACATGGCGACCCAAGCCGCCCTTGGAATCAGTTTTCAATTAATACCCACGACGAAAACGATGGCTCTAAAATCCTCGATTACCAAGGCAATTGGAGAGATATTTTCCAAAACTGGGAAGCGTTAGCGCACTCCTTCCCCGAGTTTATTGAAGGGATGATTTTCCGTTTTTTAAATGCCTCCACCTTCGATGGCTACAATCCGTACAGAATCACCAAAAATGGCATCGACTGGGAAAGAATTGAGCCAGATGACCCTTGGTCGTACATAGGCTATTGGGGCGATCATCAAATCATCTATTTACAAAAATTTTTAGAGTTTGCCGAAAGTAGGTATCCCGGTAAGCTCGAAAGTTACTTTAATGAAAATATCTTCGTATATGCCAACGTCCCCTACAAGATAAAATCGTACGAAGAGCAACTTGTTAACCCCAAAGACACGATTGACTTCGACCACAGTGTGGATAACGCCATTTCGGAAAAATGGCGCCAATTGGGTGCTGACAGTGCCTTGCTTGCCAACCAACAAGGCAGTATTGTTCATGTAAACTTTGCAGAGAAACTGCTTGCTAGTTTACTTGCCAAAATGTCGAATTTTATTCCCGAAGGGGGCATTTGGATGAACACACAACGCCCCGAATGGAACGATGCGAACAATGCTTTGGTGGGCAATGGCGTATCGATGGTAACGCTTTACTATATGATTCGCTTTTTAAAGTTTACCCATTCGCTATTTGAGAAAGCAAACGCAAAATCTGTGAGCCTTTCAAAAGAATTGAAAGATTTTTATCAGAAAGTGAATGTTGTACTCGTGCAGCATCGCGATTCGCTTTCAAGCAATTTTGACGATAAAACAAGGAAATTGGTGTTAGACGAACTAGGAAAAGCCGGAAGCAATTACAGATTGCAGATTTATGCAAAATCTTTTACCGGAGAAAAAGAAGACCTTAGCGTTACCGAATTAGTCTATTTTTTTGAGCTGTGCTTGCAGTACCTAGAGCATTCTTTAAAGGCAAACAAAAGAGCCGACAACCTCTACCACGCCTATAATTTGATGACGGTTACCAACGATGAGGAGGTTTCAATTTCTTATTTGAGCGAAATGCTCGAAGGACAAGTTGCCGTTTTAAGCAGTGGGCAAATTTCTTCTGAAGAAGCCCTAGCAGTATTAGATGCGCTCAAAAGCAGTAAACTGTTCAGAGAAGACCAATACAGTTATTTGCTTTATCCCGAAAAAGAACTTGATGGCTTTTTAAAGAAAAATACTATACCCTCATCAGCCGTTGAGCAATCTGAATTACTAGGGCAATTAGTTGCCCAAGGGAACCTCCAACTTATAGAAAAAGACGTGCGTGGCAATTATCATTTCAACGGAAACTTTAGAAATGCCAAAGATGTAGCAGCAAAATTAGACCAATTGGAACAAGGAGCGCACGCAAAGCTTGTACAGGCAGAAAGGAAACAAATTCTTCAGCTATTTGAAGATGTGTTTAACCACAAAGCCTTTACCGGGAGGTCGGGGACTTTCTACGGTTACGAGGGGCTAGGCTCTATCTATTGGCACATGGTTTCCAAATTGGCAGTAGCAGTGCAGGAATGCTGTATCAGAGCGATTGAAGAAAAAGAAAGCGAAGAAGTGATTGGTAAGTTGTTGGAACACTACTACGAAATTGTAGCAGGCATTGGCAACCATAAACCACCAAAACTTTATGGTGCATTCCCTACCGACCCCTATTCTCATACCCCCAGGGGCAAAGGCGCACAACAACCGGGCATGACGGGGCAAGTAAAAGAAGATATTCTTTGCCGCTTCGCAGAGTTGGGAATTGTTGTAAATGAAGGCAAGCTCGCCTTCAAACCCTATATGCTCAAAAAAGATGAGTTTTTAGAAAATGCGAGTGTTTTCTGCTATATAACCTCTAGTTTCGATAAGGCAGAAATAAAAGCAAGAAAAAACTCCCTTTGTTTTACTTACTGCCAAGTGCCTATTATCTACCAAATTGCAAAGGAAAGTAGCCTGCAAGTCGCCTTTAAAAATGGTACAACTCAAACGTGGGAAGGTACAAGCCTAGATGCCGAAACAAGTAACAAAATTTTTGAACGAAGCGGCGAAGTAATTAGTGTAACCGTGCACATTGAGGAAAGCATATTGAAATAACGAACTGATTTTTTACAGATGAAAACAATACTATGAAAATGAAACTAACGATTGCGGTAATACTCCTACTCTTGTGTTTCTCGTGCAATCAGCCACCAACCGAGGCGGAATCGGAAGAAAGTCAGATAACTAAAATTAAAGAAGTGACGGCAAAAGATATTTTAGGCAACCCCAATTACCTCGCTATTTCTTACGGAGGGTATAGAGCTAAATCCAGAGATGTGCAACCTACAGTAGAACAGCTACAAGAAGATATGAAAATCTTGTCGGCAATGGGAATTAGAATTGTGCGAACATACAATGTGCAACTGGCACAGGCTTCTAATCTTTTAAAGGCAATTAGCGAGTTAAAAAAAGTAGAGCCCAACTTTGAAATGTACGTGATGTTAGGTGCTTGGATAGACTGCAAAAATGCTTGGACAGGCGAAGCACCCGACCACAATATTGAAAGCGAACAAAACGAAGGAGAAATCGCTAAAGCCGTTGCGCTTGCCAACCAATATCCGGATATTGTTAAAATACTTGCCGTGGGCAACGAAGCCATGGTAAAATGGGCAGAAGCATACTACGTTCAGCCTTCTGTTATTCTGAAATGGGTGAAGCATCTTCAAACCCTAAAACAAGAAGGCAAGCTTCCGAAAGACTTATGGATTACCAGTTCCGACGATTTCTCCTCTTGGGGAGGAGGCGACCCTGCCTTGCAAGTACCCGAACTAGAGGAACTGGTAAAAGCAGTCGACTACGTTTCTATGCACACCTATCCTTATCATAATTCGCATTATAACCCTGCTTTTTGGAAAATCCCTGCCGAAGAGGCTCAACTTTCAGATATTGAAAAAGTAGATGCCGCCATGCTGAGAGCTAAAGAGTTTGCAATGCAACAATACCAAGCCGTTTCAAACTATGTAAAAAGTTTGGGAGTTGAAAAGCCCATCCACATTGGTGAAACTGGTTGGGCTACCATTTCAGATGGTTTATACGGTGCGGAAGGCTCACGAGCAACCGACGAGTACAAACAAGCTGCTTACTACAAACACATGAGGGAATGGACCAACAGCGAAGGTATTTCCTGCTTCTATTTTGAAGCGTTTGATGAGCAGTGGAAAGACGCGGCGAATCCAGTCGGGTCAGAGAACCACTTTGGCTTATTTACCTTAAAAGGACAGGCGAAACTTCCCGTTTGGGATTTGGTTGACCAAAGTGTTTTTGAAGGATTAAGCAGAGATGGCAACTCCATTATAAAAACCTTTAACGGCGACAGAGAAGCCCTGCTACTAGAGGTGCTTGTGCCTCCGGCTCAGTAATGCTCTTTTACGATTAGAATATATAAAAATGAAGATTCTGAAAACTATTACATCTACCCTACTCGCTTTATGTATGCTCAGTGCCTGCAACTCAGAAGTGCCGAAAGAACAACAACTGGAAGTGGAAGTCTTTGAAACAAGTGCCAAAGGCAATAAACTCACTAAGCGAACGGAGTTCACAAAACAAGAAAATGCGATTTCCTTAAAGGTTTTACCCAATCGGCAGTTTCAAACAATTACTGGTTTTGGAGGCTCTTTTACCGAAGCTTCGGCTTCTTTACTTAATAAGCTAGGTTCAGAAAACAAAGACAAAATTATTGAAGCCTATTTTGGAGAAAGCGGTGCAAAATACTCACTCACCCGTACCCACATGAATTCGTGTGACTTTTCTTTGAGTCAATATTCTTATGCTCCTGTCGAAGGAGATATTGAGTTAGAAAACTTCTCTATACAAGAAGACATGGAGGATATCATCCCAATGATTAAGGCAGCAAAAGCAAAATCGAAAGATGGTTTTAAAATCATTTCATCGCCTTGGACTGCCCCACCATGGATGAAAGACAACAACAGTTGGATGGGTGGAAAATTATTACCTAAATACTACGACACCTGGGCGCTCTTTTTCTCGAAATATGCGGATGCCTACAAGGCAGAAGGAATTGATATTTGGGGGTTTACCGTTGAAAACGAGCCTTTAGGAAACGATAATAATTGGGAAAGCATGAACTTTACCCCGCAAGAGATGACCAACTTTGTACAAAATCACCTTGGGCCAAAACTAGAAGCAGACGGGAAAAGTAATCTAAAAATATTAGGCTACGACCAAAACCGTGAGCATTTGAAAGAGTGGGCAGATGAAATGTATAAAAATGACAGTACTTCAAAATATTATGCAGGAACAGCAATTCACTGGTATGCAAGTACCTTTGAAGTATTTCCCGAAGAGTTGCAATATGCCCACCAAAAAGCACCCAATAAGCACCTCATCCAGACGGAAGCTTGTGTAGATGCAGAAGTGCCTAAATGGCAAGACGATGCATGGTATTGGTCGAAAGAAGCAACTGATTGGGGCTGGGATTGGGCACCAGAAAAAGACAAGAAATATCACCCTAAATATGTACCTGTTTATCGCTATGCGCGCGATATTATCGGCTGTATGAATAATTGGGTTGATGGCTGGGTAGATTGGAACATGGTACTCGACAAACAAGGAGGGCCAAACTGGTTCAAAAACTGGTGTGTTGCCCCCGTAATTGTAGATCCCGAGGCCGATGAAGTATATTTCACACCATTGTACTACACTTTAAGCCATTTCAGCAGGCACATCCGACCAGGGGCAAAACGGATTGGTTTTGAACTTTCAGACGAATCCATCTTAGCCACAGCCGCACAGAACCCTGATGGCTCTATTGCAGTAATTCTACTTAATCAGGATAACAAAGTAAAAAATATCAATCTATCTTTAGAAGGAAAGACAGCAAATATTTCAATCGATGGGCAGGCAATTCAGACTTTGATCATCAGATAAACGCAATTAACTAACACTACTTAAATTATAATATGAAAATGAGTACAACAACAATAACAACACATAAAAAGATACCCTATGGGCATAAAGTGGCTTTTGGTATGGGAATGTTGGCAAATCAGATGTTTCCCGCTTCGCTCGGAATTTTTATGGTAGTTTTAGTTCAGAATTTGGGGTTTCCCGGGTGGATGTGGGGAGCGGTTTACCTGCTCCCCCGCCTATTAGATGCGGTAACAGACCCTATCATGGGCTTTATCTCTGACAACACCAGATCAATTTGGGGCAGGAGGAAACAATATGTATTTATTGGGGCAATCGTTATGGGGGTGGCATTTTCTTTAATGTGGCAACTCTATGGAGACAACAGTGTTACCTATAACTTTGTATATTTCCTGATTGGGTCTTTTGCCTTTTATATCGGCCTCACCATTTTTAGT
>CAZFQW010000027.1:0-14843 GCA_964521225.1 uncultured Roseobacteraceae bacterium | reverse complement strand
GAGTTGAAACGCCCTTTCGTGCGCTCTGAAATCTGGGAAATGCAGCATGGTATCGGCATCTATAATGCCCACAAGGGTTACACCCTCAAAATCAAGGCCTTTACTCACCATTTGCGTACCAACCAAAACATCAATTTTGCCCTGCTCAAAATCGCTGATAATTTGTTGATGACCGTATTTTTTGCGGGTAGTATCTTGGTCCATTCGTTGGATTCTGGCAGTTGGGAAATGAATGGCGGTTTCATCCTCAATTTTTTCTGTGCCTGTGCCCACCATGGCAATTTTTGAAGAACCACATGCCAGGCAGCTTCTCGAAGGTTTTTCAGCATAGCCACAATAATGGCAGCGCAATTCATTGCGTTTCATGTGGTAAGTAAGGCTTACCGCACAGTTTTTACATTGTGGAATCCAGTCGCAATCTTCGCAGTTAAGGTAGGGCGCATAGCCTCGTCTATTTCTAAAAATGATGGCTTGCTTGTTAGCCGCTAAGGTATCGTTAAGTTTTTGGTGCAGCAGAGAAGTGAAAATGCCATGCATCTGCTTCTTCTCTTTGTCTTTTTTCATATCGGCAAAAACTACTTCTGGAAGCCTTGCCTCCCCGAATCGCTCCATTAAACTCGTAAGGGCAAATCGGTTATATTTTGCCAGATAGTACGTTTCGATAGAAGGCGTTGCCGAGCCTAACAGCAATTTGGCATCGTGCATTTTGGCAAGCACGGCAGCGGCATCTCTAGCGTGGTACCGAGGGGCAGGGTTTTGCTGTTTGTAAGAGCCATCGTGTTCTTCATCAATCACAATTAAACTCAAATGGCTGAAAGGCAGAAAAATAGCAGAGCGCACCCCCAACACAAAGCGATATTTTCCCAATTTTACGTTTTCCCAAACTTCCACACGCTCGCTCGCAGAGAATTTTGAGTGGTAAACGCCCATTTCATCACCAAAAAACTTTTTTAGCCGCACCACAATTTGTGCGGTTAAGGCAATTTCTGGCACAAGCATTAGCACCTGCCCGCCACTCTCCAACGCATTTTGTATCAGGTGAGCATAAATGAGTGTCTTTCCACTTCCGGTAATTCCGTGGAGCAGGGCAATATCTTTTTCGCCACCAAAAGCCTGTAAAATTTCGCGATATACTCTTTGCTGATTTTCCGATAATTCTCCTAAATCAGCCTCTATGGTTTTTCCGGTCATACTTTCCCAGTCATCTAACCGAGAAACAATTTCTTCGCTTTCAACTAAAAACCCTTTTTGGGTAATTCCTTTATAAGCCGAGGGCGATAGGCCTTCTAGCAATTGTTTTTTTTCAATACTTCCCGTTTTAAGCCGCTGCCTTAATTCCATAAATTTCAACAAGATTTCAACTTGCTTGGGGCTGTTTTCTAGCTGGTCAAAAACGGCTGAAAGTTCTTTCTCTTCTTTTATCTTTTCGTTGATACTTACCTTCTTAAGTCTTTTAGGTCTGTATTTTTCTTTGAGCTGCTCGTGTAATAGAATGGCTCTTCTTCCAATTAATTTTTTTATGTAGTTAGAAGGATTATTTACCTCTAACACTTCGCCAATTTCCTGATAACTTACGGAAGGTTTTTGCTTTAGAAGCGCAATAATTTGTGCTTCCTTTGGCGATAAATCATCTAAATACTCAGGGAGGCAGTCGGGGTTAAGCTGCACATAAGATTCACTGGTAAGCTTTAAACCAGAAGGCAGAGCGGCATTCATTACTTCGCCGATGCTACAAAGGTAATACTGGCTCATCCACTCCCAAAACTTAAACTGCGTTTCGTTTACAGAAGAGTCGTCTTCTAACAGCTCCAATATATACTTTGCTTGGTAATGCTCTGGCGGGGTATGGTGCAACTCGTGGATAATTGCTGTTACTACTTTTCGTTTCCCAAATTCTACCACCACCCGCTGCCCCACTTGCACCCACTCTTCTAGCGTTCTAGGCACTCGGTAGCGAAATGTTTTAGGGATGGGTACGGGCAGGACGACATCGGCAAAAAGAGTTTCGGAGGTTTGAGGCATGTTTATAAGAGGAGATTGAATGTGTGATTGATGACTAAGTGATTTGAAAATTACATTTTTAGTTTATCCTTTGCCGGTTTTTTTGCTTCAAAGTTTTTAAGGTAGAACGGTTCAAAGTAAGCGGTATCTTCAAATTCATTTTTATTGAATTTTTGAATTGCCAATTCTCCTACTTCTTTGGCATTAGGATGAACCTCCTCTAAGAAAAAAGCATTCTCGTGCCGAATAGTTTCCTTACACTTATCAGCCCCATCTCCAAAAAACAAAACAGGGTATTTTTGCAAAGTTTCCCCAAAAGCCGTTTCGTCAATCACTTTTGCCTGTGTTTTTTCTACTTCTTTTAGGTTTTGATTGAAAATAGCCGTGTAAACCTCCATTCTGCGGGCATCAATCATGGGGCAAAGCAAGGTATCAGTAGATTTTACTTTGGCATATTGCAAGGCTTTTTGTGCCATACACAGCAAAGTAGGGATGGCAATAAGAGGCTTCTTTGCTCCGTAACAAATGCCTTTTGCTACGGCGGCGCCAATGCGCAAACCCGTGTAAGAACCTGGTCCGGAGGCAACGGCTACGGCACTGAGTTGGTGGGCATCTGTTTGCGTTATTTCCCAACAGCTTTCAATAAGTTGGGTCAGCGCAGAAGAGTGCGCACGATCAATAGTTAGCTCGGTATTGTAGAGCAGCAATTGTTTTTCTTTGTCGTGTAAAGCAATAGAACAGACCGAAGTTGAAGTATCTATACTTAAAATCATAGGATTAATTCGTTTTCTAGTTGCAAAATAGGAGGATAAATTTTGAAATCTGCGAAATGATAATGAATATCGTTTGCTTATTGGTTCTTAAAACCGAATTTTGTGCTCTTTAAATCAGGCATTTACGCAGTTTTTAAATTATTTACTGCATTTAGTAATTTTTTATGAAAGAAGAATACATTAAATGGTACACGCCACACCTAAGCAAAGACTTTGAAATGCTTTCCTTCGGTCATGCGGGAGTACCAGTAATTGCTTTTGCAACCTCTCAAGGGCAATATTATCAGAATAAAGACTTCGGTCTGGTTGAGTCGGCAAGATGGTTCATCGAAAACGGATTGGTAAAAATTTATTGCCCCGATAGTTTCGATGCGCAAAGCTGGTACAACAGAGGAATTCACCCTGCGGATAGGGTACGCTCGCACCTAGCTTTTGAGCGTGTAATTATCAACGAAGTGGTAGGCAGAGCGCAGCACGAAACGGGGCACCATAAAGTGATTTTTGCTGGAGCAAGCTTTGGTGGTTTCCATGCCATTAACCATGCGTTTAAATTTCCTCATTTAACCAGAGAAGTTTACAGCATGAGTGGGGCATACGATATGAGTTCGTTCTTAGATGGCTACAGCGACAACGAAACGTACTTTAACAGCCCAATGGCATTTTTGCAAGGAATGCAAGAAGGAGATGCCCTGCACAATATCCGACAAATGAAAGTGGTGCTAGGCGTGCCAGAACACGATGCCACGAAAGAAGATAATTTCAAATTATCTGAAATTATGAACTCAAAGCATATCAATCATTGGTTCGATTTTAGGCATGGCGCCAACCACGATTGGCCCATTTGGTGCGAAATGTTTCCGCTTTACCTTTCAAAAATCAACCATTTTTAGCGGTAGATACTTAAATTGAACACAGAAACTACTTAACAAACACATTCATTTATACAAAAAATTATGAAGAAGATAGGAATCCTCCACGGAAAAGAAAACTCGTTCCCGCCGGCTTTAATAGAGCGTATCAACTCAAAAAATGTTGAAGGAATTGTAGCAGAAGCGGTTGTAATCGACAAGGTGATTCAAGCAGACCCTACAGAATATGCGGTAATTATCGACCGTATTTCGCAAGATGTGCCATTTTATAGAGCCTACCTTAAAAATGCAGCCTTATCGGGTACGGCAGTAATCAACAATCCGTTTTGGTGGAGTGCCGACGAGAAG
This sequence comes from uncultured Roseobacteraceae bacterium, assembly GCA_964521225.1. Lineage (GTDB taxonomy): Bacteria > Bacteroidota > Bacteroidia > Cytophagales > Flammeovirgaceae > CAYUJH01. The sequence goes on along the minus strand of CAZFQW010000027.1, from coordinate 10,852 downwards.
TTTTTCAACAATGCCCTTTCCGAAAAAATTGGGGTAACGGTGCCTAAAACAGCCATCTTTCCATCGCACCATCGACCCGACGACACAGACGAACACTCATTCAGAAACCTAGCCCTTCCGTTAGATTTCGACGGCGTTTTCGATTACATTGGATTCCCTGCATTTTTTAAGCCTTTTTCTGGCGGCGGCTGGAAAAACGTTTACAAAGTTTACAACAAAGAAGACTTTTTTAAAGTGTATAGCGAAACGGGGCAGTTGGTAATGATGCTCCAAGAAAACATCGACTACGAATATTATTTCCGTTGCTATTGCCTAGACCGCACCAATGTACACATTATGCAGTACGAGCCTAAAAACGCCTTCCACGAAAGGTATGTGAAAGACGGGGCAACTACCGATGCTAAACTGTTAAAGCAGGTAGAAGAAGTGGTAATTAAGCTGAACCAATATTTGGGGTACGATTTTAACACGGTGGAAATTGCTGTACGCGACGGCGTGTTATACCCTATCGATTTCTGTAATCCTGCACCCGATGCCGATTTGTTTTCGGTAGGAGAACAGAACTTTGAGTGGATTGTAGAAAACGCAGCTAATATGGCCATTAAACATGCCCAAGAGCATAAAGAAGGGCAAACCAACCTCACATGGGGAAAGTTTATAGAGGCAAGCGTGGCAAAAACACCCTTATTAGCAGCACCCAAAACAGTCGCTAAGAAAACAACTACAGCTCCTGCAAAGGCCAAAACCACGGCAGCTACTAAGAAAAAAACACCCACAACAACCGCTAAGAAAACCACCACCACTACTACAAGCAGGAAGAAAACAAAGTAGTAAATGGTTTTTGTAGCATCTGAAAGGTTTGATTGCTATCACTTTTAAAAACGTTGTAGTAATTAAACCTTTTTTTAGTTTGATTAAACTATAAAACTGTATGATACCCAAGCTAAGAGAAGCATATAATCAGTCTTTTCAGCAAGAAAACTATGATAGATTCCTTGCCGATATCCACCCCAAGCATAATATTTCTTTAGATTTCAGAATTGCCGAAACGCCTATTTTTGCGAATAACGATTTTAAAAACGAGTTTTTGAAATTGTTTGAAGAAGTAAAAGCAATGGTTTCTCAGGAAGATTTTGCACAAAAAATGGAAGGTGCAGTGCCCGAAAAATTCCGAGTGCCCAACGAGAATAAACATCCACATTTTATAGCCATAGACGTTGCAGTATGCCAAAAAGAAAATGGCGCTTTTTATCCTCAGCTAATTGAATTGCAGGGTGTTGCCTCTCTCTATTGTTATCAGAGGCATTTAAGTTTGGCATATCAAAAGCATTTTAGCCTCCCGAAAATACTTACCCCATTTTTACACAGCAGTCTCTCGCACGAGGCGTATGTTGAAAAATTAAAAAAAGTGATTTTTGCCGATAATGACCCCGAAAATGTCATCCTGCTCGACATCAAACCAAAATACCAAAAAACACGGGTCGATTTCCTTTATACCATTCGAGACTTGGGTATTAAGCCCGTTTGCGTTTCGGAGGTTATCCAAGAAGGAGCGCAAATTTTTTACAAAAGCCAAGGGAAAAAAATACCGGTAAACCGAATCTACAACCGTTTAATCTTCGATGAACTCGAAAGAAGAACCGATTTGCAGATTTCCTTCGATTGGAAACAACCCACGAATGCCGAGTGGGTGGCGCATCCCAATTGGTTTTTTAAACTAAGCAAATACACCATGCCCTTTATGGAAAGCGAATATGTGCCAAAAACCTATTTTTTAAATGAGCTAGAAAAGTACCCGAAAGACCTAGAAAACTATGTGCTAAAACCGCTATTTTCTTTTGCCGGGGCAGGGGTACATTACGATGTAACAGACGATATTTTAGCGGGAATTAAAGACACCAAAAACTACATTTTACAAAAGAAAGTAAGCTACGCACCGTTCATTCCCACTAAAGACGTTCCCGCCAAAGCCGAAATAAGAATGCTTTGTGTTTGGGACGATGAATTAACCCCTTTAATCACCTTAGCGCGACTGAGCAAAGGGAAAATTTTGGGAGTTGATTTTAATAAAGATAAAACTTGGGTAGGGAGTAGTGCGGTGTTTTTTGAGAGCTGAATTTTTATATGATTTTTAAGGATAAGCCCACTTTCACATATCGACTAAAAATAAATATCTGTTCTGCATTGAAATAGGTTGGAAAAATATCTTGTTTCACAAAATCGGAACTATTTAACAGGTTATCTGCTATTAAAAACCATGAAAATTTTGTGTTTGTTTTCCCCTGAATATTCAAACCCAAGTTTGTGAACGATGCCTTTGTATTTCCTCTAAAAACAAAAGAGCGTTGTTGTAAGGTAACCAATACTTTTTTGTCGAATAAATCAATATCTATTTCCGAATTGAAAGAAAGCATTGTTTGGCGTTCAGTAAATTCTGAAAAGTCGTTCCTGAAAATGAACGTAGTATGCTTTGGATAAAGGCGAAGATTATAAGGCTTATCAAAGGTTGTATTCAATTTCAATCCAACTAAAAATCGGTCTGTAATACTAAAAAAAGAGGTGTTGGCTTGGCTATTTTCCATGCGATTGCGTAACCACTCGGGCTCAAAAATCATTGAAATAGGAGCTTTTTTAAAAGTTTTAGTGATAGGTAATGATACAGCGGTGTAATCTGAAAGAAGTTGTGCGTTAGTGCGAATAATTAAATTCTCTGGGAGAATGTTCGTGAATAAGTCGCCATTGTTTACGCTACCATATAGCAAAGCAGGTTCAAAAGTAAGCCCTATATTTTGCCAACGTGTAGTGGCAGTAACCATAAAAACATACGCATCGGTGGGGGGGAGTAACTCGTTACTTGGAAAAACTAATGTTTGGAAATTAGATAATGTAGCACCTTGAATTACACTTCGGAGCGGAGCGGGGGTAAGTTGCTTAGAAAAGTTAATAGAGAAGTCCTGAAAGTTCCCTGGGCTGTAATTTACATTCACTTTGTAAAATAAGTCCAATTGTTCTTCTTGTACATCTCTGATACCAGGATATGTCGACTCAACAAAACGGGCAGAAGAATTGAAATCCCAGTTGCCTAGTGTTATTCGATAATCCATAAAAGCCCCCCCTAAAGAACTGCTTAAACCATCTACACTTCCTTTTAGTAATAAGATAGGTGTTTGGGTATCTTCGTTTTTCCCTTTACGGATTTCTGAGAGGTGCTTTTCTTCATAAAATAGTCCCATTTTCATTTTATGTCTTTTTGCACGATAGCCCAAGCTCAATTCTGCTGCTATATTTTCTAGTTCAGCCTCAATATTTTGCTGTACAATAAATGTATTTTGTCCGTCAATATCGCTAAAAAACAATCCGAATGCCGGGTTATTGTGGTTTAATCCTTTTTGGATGTCGTCGGAATCGTTGGCATAATTTGCATTGAGGGAAATACCCCATTTTTTAGAGATTAAATGTTCTGCTTTTAAGTTGTGGTAGTGCCGAAAGGAACGATGGCTATCTTCAAATTCATACTGGAAGTCTTCTTCAGATTGCGCCTGTCTTTGTTGGGAGTTAAAATTATTCTGAAAAAGAACCGCATTCATATCCAGCCTAATTTTAGTCTTATCCGTATCGAAACGAATATCGAGCTTGTTTTTCGAGTCGTAACTCTCTACATCCTGTAGCAGATTAAACGAATCAGTTTGTTGCGTTTCTGTGTAGAACTGTTGAAAATTTCTTCCTTCTCCTAAGAGCGAATAACTATTGTAAGTTCCAAAGTAAATATCCACTTTAGGACTTATGGTATATTTATTACTAAGCCCTACTATGTTTTTGTTGTCTTTTGTGAAATTGTTTTGAAGCCCATTGATTTCTACATCGAACTGGTTTCGTTGTTTTAACTCGTTAAAATCGGCGGGGGTAGTAAAAATTGCTTTCATAGACTCTGCCCCTAAATTTTTAATATCAGTAATGTCGATGTTTAACTCTCCAAAATCGTCGTGCTCGCCAAAAAACTGCGTTTTCCACTTTTTGCCGAGCTTAAAAATATTTGCATACCCACCAATAAAAGCATTGGGCGATTGATGCCCTAGCGTGGATTGTACTTTCCCAAAAATAGCGTTTTCTAACCCTTTAGCAAGTTTAATGTCAAGCACTACATACTTTCTTGTATCAATTAAACTTTCTTTTAGTTTGTTATTCTGTTCATCGAATCGCACTTCTACCGAGGCTACATTTTCAGGAGAAAGTGAGCGTGTAAGTTGTGCTGCGCCTTGGTCAGAAATTTCCTCTCCATTTACTAATACCTTATCCACCGTTTGCCCTTGCACTTCAATAGTGCCATCAGCGAGGATTTTAAAACCTTTTAGCCCTTTTAAAACATCCTCTAAGGTTTCGTCGCGTTCTTTGGTGAAATAGCTTATGTCGTAGATTACCGTATCTTTTTTTACAATGATTGGGTCGTTGACTATTACTTCGGTAAGCTCTACCACGTTGGGCATAAGATACACAGGTACTTTAATAGTTTTTGCGCTTGTATCGCCCAATACAATTTCTCTTGCAAAGGGATGATAGCCCAAATGATTGGCTTGCAATGTAATTATGTTTTGGACATTCGTCGGCAAGGGTAAGCGATACCTCCCTTTAGCATCGGAAGTAGTGTATCCTAAAATAGTATTCGATTGAAAGTATTTTGCAATTAGGGTGGTATAAGGTAATGCTGTAGAATCGTTGCCGTCATAGACATTACCTTCCAAAACCAACTGCGCACACACAGGAAGACTCATAAACAAGAAAATGCACAGTGGAAGTAACTGCTTTTTTAACATGCTATTTGGCGTCTTTTAATTTCTTAATTTCGCGTTTAAGCCATTTTTTATCAATAAGTCCTTGATTATACAATTGTTGTCTAGTCACTTTTACTTTAGTGTTAGTTGTAGGGATTTCCCAATCTGTTATTTCTTCATAGCTAATTTTATTGAGCGAAATGGGTTTTAACCCTACATTTCCACCTTCATATTCTAATTCCACAATTAAACCAGGTAAGCCACTATATCCTTCAGGCCCTAACGGAATTGGAATTTCTGCTACAAACCAAGCAACAAGATTGCCATATACAACATCAATATACCCATTGTTATAATCTTCATCATGTGGTTTCGCTATGGCCTTTTGCGCAGTAAAATCACCAACTCTCTTTGTAGTCGTAGTAATTTGCCATTCGATTTTTTGTTTCTGCGATTTCGCATAAAGAGGAGCAGAGTATTCTCCTTCATAAACCTCTAAAATCGAATCTTCATCTGTTAAATAGTAAGAGCCCCAATGTTCTTTATAATAGTAGTATGTAATAGTTTCTTCTCCTTCAACCTCTTCAGGTTGTTGATGGCGTATATAACGATATTGCCCCTCCTTAAAGTACAAATAACTTTCATACGTTTTGTTACCATACGTATGAAAGTTATAGATTACAACACCTTCTATATTCGTTGATTGTGCTGATAATTGAGAAAGTGATAAGCTGATAAAGAGAGATAATGTTAATAAAACAAACTTTATGCTCATTATTATGAAATCTAAACATTAAATGATAGTAAACGCATATTTATGCTGATTTTTCTGAAATATACTTTCACGATAATGAATAGTAATAAAATCTTAGAATTCTTTGTAATGCTTAGCCAAAGCGCTAGCTGCTAATTTTCTACAATCACAAATAATACAACTCTCTATAACATTACCTTTTTTATCTCTGACTTTGCAAAACAGACCACGTTCCTCTATTTGAACTTCACTAAAACCGTAATTCATTTTATTAATACCGTAAAATCTATCATCCTCAGAAGAGTATTCTGCTTCATAGTTAGCCCGATTTAAAATAGATGATTCATTTGCCTCTGCTATTGATTTAAATGATTTATCCTCTTCACTTAAGTGTTCTTTGATTTCTTTATCATTTTCTACTTCATTAGTTTCAGCAAATGTAAAGGAAGTGGATAACGCTATTGATATGAGAATAAGAAAAATATTTTTCATAGAATTAAGAATAAAATGTTAAGTAAATAATTTAATTACAAATAGAATTTAGCAAAATTATTTTTCAGCAGCATTTCTATTCTCAGCATTTTGTAAACCTACAGAAACTGTTTCTTGAAGATTCTTACAGTTGCAGATAAAGCAGCTGGCAACAACATTACCCTTTTTGTCTCTAGCCTTACAAAATAAGCCATATTCGTCACTTGAATTAGGGAGGTTTGTGATATAAAGCTTAGAATCAAAGAAGCCTCTTACTACATTACTTTGTGATAGCAATAAGGGTTCGTTTATTTCAGCGATTTCTTTGAATGATTCATTGTGTTCTGCTGTCGCTTCTTGCTTTTTTGCGTTTTCTTTATCATTATCGGAACTTCCGTAGGTTAGAGACACAGATAACATCAGCATAACTAGAATAGAAACTAGATTTTTCATTGTAGATTAAGTTAGGAGATTAAAAATATTTATAATAAATATATGAATCAATGAATCAATGTTAATAATTTCGAACTATTCTGCTTTTTATTTTTAATGCTCCAACCACGCTTGTAGCTCAATACTCATGGGAGCCAGAAAGAGCAAGGCATACGCTGACGACTGACGGCATATTTTTCCTTCGCTACGGTACTCAATGAGGTAACTTCAGGGGAAAATTATCTTGAAAAAGGGGAGTATCTCTTGCGATTAAAAAGCAACTTTTGGAAAGAAAGCTGATAACATTTGGTTTTAAACTCTTTTTCAAAAAAACAAAAATTTTTGAATGTTGCCACGTTTTTATTCAATTGTGGTCAATTGTGGTCATTTGCTTGCCCTTCATGGTGCAACAGCCTATCTTTCCAAAAAGAGCTGTGCGAAAGGGGGCATTAGCTTCTACTAACAGATTCTTCCCTTAGCTTTTACCCAAAAACCCTCGCCTCGGCGGAATGAAGGCTTTTTTCTTACCTGAGTTGAAATTTTTCATTCACTTACTTATTTACTTGGTAATATTCAGTTTATGTAAAAAATGCGCATGCCTGAAATATGATGATTAACTTTGGGAGTTCTATTAACTACTACAAGAAGAAAACTTGCAATCAAAATGATTAACTTAATCTACAGAGACGAGGAAAGAAATTTTGAGTGGATAGACGTAATTTCTCCCGCTCCTTCAGACTATACGCAACTAACGGCTACTTACAATTTGCACCCCGCCTCGGTGCAAGATTGTTTGGCGCCAATGCACTTGCCCAAGTACGAAAAAATTGACGAAACGGTGTTTATGATTGCCCGTTTCTACGATGTTATCTCCAAAAAAGAGGCGGATAATATCCAACAACTTACCAATAAAATTGCTTTATTTATTTCCGATAGATTTTTGATAACGATTCACAGAAGAGAAGAACCGTTTCTTTCTTCGGTAATTACCAAATGGAAAAATAAAGGCAAAGAACTAGAGAATAGCTCTCCTGGGCATCTTGTTAACCAAGTATTGTCCAAAATAATCCATACCTACGACCCCGGGCTTCATACCTCGCAAGACCAACTCGATAAATACGAGCAGTACATTTTTAAGGGAACAAAAAACACCCAACTCATTTGGGAGCTTTATATAGTGAAAAGAAGAGCTTCGGTATTCAAGCGGATGCTCTTTCTTACAAGAGATATGATAGATAAATATGCAAAATCGGGGAAAGAGCTGGATCCCTTTACGCTCGACTTGGTAGACAATGCGCAGTCGTTACAATTTCTTTCCGATGAACTTCATGAGAATGTCAATAACTTACTCAACTTACATCTCTCGCTTTCTTCGCATCGGCAAAATGAAATTATGGGAGTACTCACTGTTTTCTCAGTATTCTTTTTACCCCCCACTTTTATCGTAGGTCTTTACGGAATGAACTTCGATAATATGCCCGAACTTCATACCACGAACGGATATTTCGTAGTGATTTTTGTGATGTTGTTCATTAGTATTTCAACTTATGTTTGGTTTAAAAAGAAAAAATGGATGTAAGTACTCAGGCAAAAGCATTCTGGCAATAATTGGTTGTACGAGGTGCTTACAAATAGCATTTAGCCTGAGCAGATAAATGTTTTTACAATTATACTTGTCCGATGAGTACCGATAACTTTTGTAGCACTACTTAGTAGCATCATGAAATTAAAAAAAACTTTATGGATTATATCGGAAGTGAACTAGAGTTGTTCGAAAATGCCAAAAATTGGAAAGCCTATTGGGCTTCTGTAATTACTAAATATTTAAAGGATGATATTTTAGAAGTGGGTGCCGGAATAGGAGGAAGTACTTCCATTTTAGCAGAAAAAGTACCTTTTAAATCGTGGTGTTGCTTAGAGCCAGATGCTGGTCTTGCTACTAAAATTGAAGAAAAAATAAAAAAGAGATTAATACCTGAAAATGTGGAAACAGTAATAGGTACTCTCAACAACATACCCCTTACTCAGAAGTTTGATAGCATTATTTATATTGATGTTTTAGAACATATAGAAAACGATAAAAAAGAGTTAGCGAAGGCTTCACAGCATTTGAAACCCAATGGGAATTTGGTAGTATTAGTACCAGCGCATAATTTCCTTTTTAGCCCGTTCGATAAGGCAATTGGGCATTTTAGGAGGTATGATAGGCATATGCTAAAGGCTTGTTCGCCAAAAGATGTTAGCTTAATTTCTTGTAAGTATTATGATAGCATGGGTTTGCTAACTTCATTAGCAAATAAATTAATTTTAAAACAATCTTCCCCAACCTTACAGCAAATCTCTTTTTGGGATACTGTAATTATCCCAATTTCAAAAATTACAGATGTACTAAGTATAAATTTGTTGGGCAAAACATTAATAGGTGTATGGCGAAAAAACAAGTAGCTTGAAATATTTTGTAGGTTCACTTGTGTGCTTTTTTGAAAATAGACTTTTTGAATTTTTCTTCTACCAAATCGGACAATAGCCAAAGTGTAACAATATTGATTTTACAGATAGATGCCCTTTAGCTCTTAAACCAATCAACTTATTTAAAAATACTCAAGGGAAGCTAGGCTACTATTATCGCTGAAATCAAAAATACTTTCGAGTTAATTAAAAAAGTAGGCTTTATTGTATCCCGAGTTTTATGAATTTACGGTTTCCCAAGGCCAACAAATATGATTTAAAGGCACTAACGCAGTAAACCGCTACATGGCAGTAGTAAAAGGGGGTGATAAAACATACAGAAATACAAGAGCCAGATTAAAAAGTTATTCAAGAATAAAACTGAATGCCGATATAGTGGGGTTGGTAAGTTTCTTGGTGAGTCTTGAATACTCTGTTTGCATCGCTTTACAGCGAAGTTTGCATACCTATTCCCATTTCTTCAAAATTGAAACAACATCTTTTTAAATGCGCTTTAAAGAAATGTTGAGTGTTTGTATTTTACTTATATAATACTGAAAGTAGATGCTGATTTAGCCATTTTGTGCGGTCTCTTACTAAATTAGAAGCACATTCTGAGTGCCTTATAAAGCACTCTTTTTCATATTTACCCAATATTAAGTAGATTTAATAAATTGCTAACAAAGCCATTTCTAAAGTACTTTTCAGTTTTCAATAGCTATCTTACTATGTAATATTCAATAGTTGCTATTGCTATGCATAAGTTTACTTTAAAGCTAACTTTTCTTCTTTTTTCAGCAGCCCAATCTTATGCACAAATTAATAATGATTGGTTTCAAGCGGGCGTTGGAGAAGTACTAACATTGCCCAGAGAACAACCTTGGGCCGATATTAAGATCACTACGGCAAGTAGAACAGAAGAATCGGTTGATAAAGCCTTAGCCACAACGCGTGTAATTACGGCGGAGCAAATTAAATTGCGGGGCTACCAAAAGCTCATTGAAGTTTTAGAAGACTTGCCCGAATTTAAAATAAATCATCAGACAGAAGATACGTATTTTCATACCACTTCTTTCCGTGGAGTGTTGGGAAACGAAAAGTTTATTGTGCTGCTAGATGGTGTCAGAATTTCCTCGCCTACCAACGATAGAGTCCCTTTTCTTTATAACTACCCCGTTTTTTTAGCAGAACAGGTAGAAGTGGTTTATGGTCCTGCCTCTGCATTGTATGGAGCAGATGCACTCTCTGGCGTAATTAACATCATTACAAAAAAACCAAATGCCAAGAAAACGCTTCAGTTGAATACTACGCTAGGTACTAGTGCTATGGTAAATGTGGAGGGCTTCTACAACCAAAGAATTGATAATAAAACCTCTTTAACGGTGGCTGCTAATTTTGGATACGACCCCCACCCCAATTACCCTAGACTTTACGAAGATGACTCGTTAATGAATCTTTCGGGATTAGAGAATAGTAGTTTCAACACAATATTTGGGGCCATAACGCCACAAGAAACCTACACCCCCGATTTCAATTTTAACGTAAAAGGCTATGCTTTGTATTGGGCATTACAAGCTGAAAACTTTCGGCTAACCCTGTTTAAAAATTACTCGGAGACGCCAAGTTCAGTAGGGTTAAGCCCTCAAAATTCAATTTACGGTAGTGAGGTAACCTACGGGCATCATATTTTAATGGGGAGTATGTCTTACACAAAAAATATCAGAAATGTGAGTTTGCTCACCAGCATTATGGGCAGCACTTACGAGGTAGATAAGAACTCCAACTTTAGAAATGTGTTTTCAAATTTAGAACCTGCCTACAAATATGCTTTTGGCTCTGAGTTCAAAATTTCGCAGGATATTTACTGGCAAGTTTCAAGAAATGTGAATCTGATGGGTGGCGTTACCTTCGAGCGCTTCTTTTCTATTCCTAAAAGTGCAGACTTAGATAGCCCAGTAGATAAATCGGTAAATATTAG
>CAZFQW010000026.1:0-14847 GCA_964521225.1 uncultured Roseobacteraceae bacterium | reverse complement strand
AAGCCCAACAAAGTTGTTTTTCCGCTCCCCGAAGAGCCTACAATGGCAAAAGTTTCTCCTTCTTCTAAGGAAAATGAAATGTTCTGTAGCACGTCTAACTTCTTCTCGCCCGATTGGTAAGTTTTAGAAAGATTGGCAATCTCTAAGATATTTTTCATGAAAAAAATTGATAATTTGATGATGCAATGGTGAGAGAATTTGATTTGCTCCACGAAGGCTTTAACCGACCTGTAAGGATTTTAGTTTGGCAAATGTTTACAAAAACGAGCGTCTGTTTGTTCAGTGTTTCCCCCTAGAGCAGTTATACTTTGCCAATTGTATCTTGCAGAGCGTCTATTACATTTGTGTATCTACTTTAATTAATTACTATGTAAATGCCTTTTCTATTTGAAAAGCTAAAGAAAACATCGGGTTCCCCTAATGCCTCTGCCAAACAAGCTGAACACTTTTTTTTCCAAATAGATTTTGACGAATACGGTACCTTCCTTTCAGTGGCAGACGAGAAGCTGAATGCTTGCCAGCTAGATTGCCAACAGTACAGCGGTTCGCAGCGAGAACCCCTCAAAAACTTGGCACAAATACAAGAAAAAAGTGGCTTTGTGATTGACCGGGAAAAAGGCAACGATAATATATACTTGCGAAAGTACGACTACCTCATTTGGCAGTTGAAACTGTGTAACAACGTGGTTGATGCCGAAGGAAATGCCATCGATTCACCCCAACGAAGTTCAGTTAAGTCTTCTAACAGACGAAAATGAAGGGCAATTCAGCAATATAAAGGAGTTTTTACATTGATGGCACCTGTGTGGAAAAACATTTATAAGGTAGATTTTGAAACTGTTCTAGGGAAAAGTAATAACAGGAAAGAAGTAGAGGTACAAATCCGTATTTTCAAACAGATTTTAGCAAAAAAACCTCCTAAAATTTGGCTCGACTTTTTTAAAGAGCTGCAAAAAAAATCATATCAATTCACCAATTTGAACGAAGAATACCGAATATATCAGCTACCCAATAACCCTGAGCTAGTTGTACTCATTGTACGCAACGAATGTCTAAAGAAATACATCATGAACGCCGAATACCATAATATTCTTATCCCAAATAAAGATATTTCCAAAGTAAAAAAACACTTGAAAAAATCGGGTTTTCTCATTGAGTTTGATTAATTGATGGGGACAATCGCTTGGTTATCGAATTATGAAGTTATCAACTAATTCTGCCCCAATTCAAGCCTTTTTCTTTCCTAATTTTACGAATTTGTTTGAGCAAACCTGCATTTTTTTCTAATCCTAAAGTAGGGTCTTCTTCTAAAACTCTTTCGGCACAGTACTTTGCTTCTTGTAAGATTTTAGCGTCTCTGGCAATATCTGCAAACTTTAAATCGAGGATACCGCTCTGCTGCGTGCCCTCAATATCGCCTGGGCCTCGTAGTTTTAAATCTACATCGGCTATTTCAAATCCATTATTTGTCCTCACCATGGTTTCGAGACGTGTTTTACCATCTTTACTTAATTTGAAACTGCTAATGAGCAAACAAAAAGATTGGTCGGCGCCCCTGCCTACTCTACCCCTTAGCTGGTGTAATTGCGATAGCCCAAATTTTTCAGCATTTTCAACTACCATTACCGATGCATTCGGTACATTAACCCCCACTTCAATGACCGTAGTGGCAACCATAATTTTGGTTTCTCCTTTTACGAATCGCTGCATTTCAAAATCCTTGTCGGCAGGTTTCATCTTGCCATGCACGATGCTTATCGGTATTTTAGGAAATGCTCGGCATACGCTTTCATAGCCATCCATTAAATTATTATAATCTAACTTTTCAGATTCTTCGATAAGGGGATAAACGATATACACCTGCCTTCCTAAGTCAATTTGTTTTTGAAGGAAGCCAAAGACCCTCAATCGGTTTGTTTCGTAGTAATGGACTGTTTCAATGGGTTTTCTACCGGGGGGAAGTTCATCAATTACAGAAACGTCCAAATCGCCATACAGCGTCATCGCCAACGTCCGAGGGATAGGCGTAGCCGTCATTACCAATACATGAGGGTGGGCTACACTTTGTTTTTGCCATAATTTAGCTCTTTGCGCAACGCCAAAGCGGTGTTGTTCATCGATCACACATAAGCCTAAGTTTTTAAAATCGACTTTGTCTTCAATTAAAGCATGTGTACCCACTATTATTTTTAAAGAGCCATCTCTTAGGGTTTCATCAATTACTTTTCTTTCGCTTTTCTTGCTTGAACCCGTGAGTATAGAGATGCTTACTCCTATAGCATCCGCAAATTCTTTTAAACCATGGTAATGCTGTTGTGCTAAAATCTCTGTTGGTGCCATCATACAAGCCTGTGCTCCATTGTCAATCGCCATTAGCATGCAAATGAAAGCAACGATTGTTTTTCCGCTTCCTACATCACCTTGCAAAAGTCTATTCATCTGTTTGCCTGACTTTACATCCGCAAAAACCTCTTTAATTACTCTTTTTTGTGCACCTGTTAAATCGAAGGGAAGATGCTCTTTGTAGAATTCATTCAGCGTACTCAGTTTACCAAAAACTTGCCCTGAAAACGCTACCTTTCTTTTATTTTTAATTGAATGAAGTCGGAGTTGAATTAAAAATAGTTCTTCAAACTTCAGGCGGGCTTGTGCTTTGGCAAGTGCTTGGGAGTCGTTAGGGAAATGTGCTTGTATTACGGCGTGTTGCCGAGGTATTAGTTTATACTGCTCAATTAAAGCAGCAGGCAGGGTTTCTTCGATATGGTTTACCCCCTGTTCTACTAACTGCCGCATCATTCTCCCGATTGCCTTGCTATCTACAAAGCCCGATTTCAATTTCTCGGTAGTATGATAAACTGGCTGAAGACCTGCTTTTACGGACTGCTGTGCAGTAAGTGGTTCAAAATCGGGATGAGCGATACTGTATAATCTCCCAAATTTGGCAGGTTTTCCAAAAACAAGGTATTGCTCTCCTACCTTTAGTTTTTTTTCTACCCATTGCAATCCTTTGAACCATACTAAGGTCATTTCCCCGGTAGTATCAGAAAAATAGGCATGCAGCCGCTTTTTTCTGCCCTCTCCCACTGTTTCCAAACGGGTTATCACGCCTTTAATTTGCACGTAAGGAAGTTGTTCATTTAGCTGAATGATTTGATAGAAGACGGAACGGTCTTCGTAACGAAAAGGGAAATGATTGAGTAAATCTGAAAAAGTAAAAATACCGAGCTCTTTATTCAGAAGCTCAGCACGTTTAGGGCCAACGCCTTTCAGAAATTCTATTTTTTTATCAAGGAAATCCAATCTAGCTTTTCAGCCGAAATTAAGGAGTGAATTTGTTTAAACAAAGCGAATCTACTTTTCTACTTCTTTTTTAAAGCCTCCTTTTTGGAAAACCTGCATTAAAATTACTACGCCGCAGGTAAGCACTAAAGAATGAGCCGTTAAAACTCCTTGCTCCGCAGTAAATAAATTTTCGATATAAGCAATGGTAATAATGGCAATATGGAACATATAAATAGACAATACCGAGTTTTTATGTGTAAAGCCTAAATGCATTAATTTATGATGAATGTGGTTTTGGTCTGCTGAAAACGGAGATTTCCTAGTTAAAATACGCTCAGTCATTACCCGTAGCGTATCTGTTACAGGTACTAAAAATAATCCTATTACAATCATTAGCGGGTTTAACCCTACAAGTGGTGCAGCCGCTTGAGAATCTATATGTAGGTATCTGATTCCTAAAATGGCGAGCAAAAATCCTAAGGGCAATGAGCCTGTATCGCCCATAAAGATTTCAGCAGGATTGAAATTAAAGAGCAAGAAGGCAATTAAACTCCCACTTAGCGAAAATGCCAAAAGGCTAAAAAACAAATCGTTCGATAAAAAGAGGAATACCCCAAGCAAAGTACTGTTAATAAGCGCAATACCCCCTGCTAAGCCGTCTAAGCCATCAATTAAGTTCACCGCATTGGTTATCCCTACAATTACGAAGATGGTAAAAATATACTGTATATAAACGGGAAGTTCATAGATGCCAAAAAGGCCATGAAAAGATTCAATTCTGATTCCGAATGCTACTACTAGTGCTGCCGCCGTTATTTGTAAGACAAACTTTTTAGGAGCGTTAATTCCTTTCAAATCGTCCCAAACACCGCATAAGAAAAGAAAAACAGTGGCTAGAAAAGCGATAATCACTGGAGGAGTAAAGGGTAAAAACACAAAGCCACTTATAAAAACGCCAAAGAAAATTCCTATTCCCCCTAGAGTTGGCACTGCATTTTTATGGACTTTCCTTTCACCGGGGTTGTCTACTAGGTTGCGCTTATGGCCATATTTAATCAGAAAAGGGAAAGATATTAAACTTAGGATGAGTGAAATAAGGAAAGCAAAAAAAACAATATTTTCTTGAGCAAAGGCTTCTTCCATTATAGCTGTTTTTAATTGTTAGCCAAGCAGGCTCTTTTAAGAACCCATCAGAAAGTGATTAACTATTTTTAGTAATATACTTTTCATTATTCATGCCAAAACGTGATACTTTTTGTATTAAAGCTCCTGTAAAATGGCCGATTCGTCCGTTTTAATCACAATTCTCCCCTTTTAGCCTTCCGCTGTATAAGCTCCCCGATTAAGATATGCGCTGCTTCTCTGTTGTGAGAGAATGAAATGTAAATATCTCGCTTAATATCTTGTTCCGTCTCAAAAAAAACAATACCAAGTAGTAAAAAGTCTATCGGCTGACAAACTTGGGAAAAATGTCCGTTGGTTTGAAGAACGATAAGAACATTACTTATAAAAAGTGCGTTATGCCTTTCTTATCAATACTTTGGAAACTTAAATTAATCACGCAAATTATATGGAACAAGCAACTTTTGGTGCAGGCTGCTTCTGGTGTGTTGAAGCAGTTTTTCAAAATTTAGAAGGCGTTGAGAAGGTTATCTCTGGATTCACGGGAGGCCATGTAAAAAATCCTGCTTATAGAGAAGTATGCAATGGTACTACCGGACATGCAGAGGTATGTAGAATTACTTTCAACCCCGAAATAATTTCTTTTGAGGAGCTGCTCGATATATTTTTCCAAACACACGACCCTACCACACTTAACAGGCAGGGTAACGATGTGGGAGAACATTATCGCTCTGCCATCTTCTATCATGATGATACACAGAAGGAAAAGGCAATTGCTTTTAAAAACAAGTTAGAGGCTATTCAATTTTTTGATGCCCCTATTGTAACAGAAGTTTCGCCGCTAGGTGCTTTTTACGAAGCTGAAGATTATCATCAAAATTACTACAATAATAATTCAAGCCAGGCTTACTGTGCTTTTGTGGTAAAACCTAAGGTAGATAAGCTTAAAAAGCTCTTTTCGGAAAAGCTTAAAAGTGCCTAATTTTTAACGCAAAAAATTAAATTGAAAGCAGTTCGTAAGAGAACTGCTTTTTTTGTTCCTCAAACTCAACCGTTAGCGTAAAAAGAACAGTTCTATCTGTGTAATATTTATATTTTTGGAGGTCGAAACTGATAAACGACTACGATAATTAATTTAAATTACATTGAAATGAAGAAACATTTTTTGATTTTGCTGTGTTTTCTCGTGTTTTCTCAACTTACTTGGGCACAAGGCAAGCACACCGAAAAATTTGAACAGCTTGGGCCAGAGTTACGCGACCCAAATGTTTACAGAAATGCTGCGGGTGCTCCAGGACCTAAGTATTGGCAAAACGAAGCCAACTACGATATTAATGTTGAACTGAACGATGAAAATCAAAGTATTACAGGTTCTGAAACTATTACATACGTTAATAATTCGCCAGACCCACTCTCCTACCTTTGGTTACAACTCGACCAAAATGTCCGTGCAAAATCTTCGCACACTTACAGTACCGCAACCAACTCAATAAGACACGAAATGCGGATGTCGGGCTGGGGGACCACTATAAGCAGTTTATTAGACAAAGAATTTGAAGGCGGATTCAATATATCGGATGTAAAAGATGCCAATGGAGAGCCTCTTCCATACGTCATCAATAAAACGATGATGATGATTGACCTACCGAAAACTTTAGCTAGTGGTGAAAGTTTCTCTTTTTCGCTAAAGTGGAATTACAACATCAACGACCGCATGAAAGATGGAGGCCGCTCAGGATATGAGTATTTTGAAGCCGATGGCAATTACGCTTATACCATTGCTCAGTTTTACCCCCGTATGTGCGTATACAATGATACTGACGGATGGCAAAACAAACAATTTTTAGGTGCAGGCGAGTTTACCCTTCCGTTTGGAAATTATTCTGTGAAAATTACCGTGCCTACAGACCATGTAATTGCTGCTACGGGCAAACTTCAAAACCCTGAAGCGGTTTTAACTGAAAAGCAAATCAAAAGATGGGAAGAAGCTAAAACTGCCGATGAACCTGTAATGATAATCAACCAAAAAGAAGCAGAGAAAAACGAAAAGTCTCGCTCAAAAGAAAAGAAAACGTGGGTTTTCCAAGCAGAGAAAGTGCGCGATTTTGCCTTCGCTTCTTCAAGAAAGTTTATTTGGGATGCTATGGGGGTTGATATGAATGGCAAAACTGTAATGGCAGTTTCTTACTACCCTAAAGAAGGAAACCCACTTTGGGAAGAGTATTCTACAAAAGTTGTGGCACATACCTTAAAAGTTTATTCGCACCATACTATCGATTACCCCTACCATAAAGCCATATCGGTTCATGCTGCCCAATTAGGTATGGAATACCCTATGATTTGCTTCAATTTTGGGCGACCTGCTGCCGATGGTACATATAGTAAAAGAGTAAAAGAATCGATGATTATGGTAATTATCCATGAAGTTGGTCATAACTTCTTCCCTATGATTGTAAACTCAGATGAACGGCAATGGGCTTGGATGGATGAGGGCTTAAATTCATTTATGCAATACCTTGCCGAAAAAGAGTGGGTAAAAAACAACGAAAAAGAGAGAGACTATGACTACGGTGCAGGCCCTCCCGAAAAAATAGTTCCTTACATGAAATTACCTAAAGAAATGATTAGTCCAATTATGACCAACTCAGAACAAATACAGAGGTTAGGGCCTAATGCTTATGATAAGCCTTCAACCGCACTCAATATTTTGAGAGAAACTGTAATGGGGCCAGCACTTTTCGATAGAGCATTTAAAGAATATGCCCGCCGATGGGCTTTCAAACATCCTACTCCGTCAGATTTTTTTAGAACAATGGAAGATGCCTCTGCGGTAGATTTAGACTGGTATTGGAGGGGGTGGTTCTATGGTGTTGACAACGTAGACATTGCCATCACTGAAGTTAACAAGTTCAAAATGGAAATGGGCAAGGCACCGGAAGGCTCTGAAAACCAAGAAGCAGATGCCAATGGTTACAAAAAATTCTTTGCCAACCTTTCAGAAGAGGAAAAAGAAAAAATTGATAAAAACTTAAATTTCTATGAATTGAAATTTGAAAATAAAGGAGGCTTAGTAATGCCTATTATTCTTGAATTTACCTATACTGATGGTTCTAAAGAAATCAAGAAAATTCCTGCTGAAATCTGGAGAAAAAATGCTGAAAATGTTTCTAAAGTATTTACAAGCAAAAAAGAATTGGAAAGTGTAGTGCTTGACCCATTCTTAGAAACGGCTGATGTCGATTTAGAAAACAACTTCTGGCCTATTAATAAAGCACCTTCGCGTTTCGAGAGTTTCCTAGAAAAAGGAAGTAACTCAGGTGGCAATTAATATCGGCCGTCTAATTTCATAAAAAAAAGGCTTCGTTTTTTCCAAAAATGAAGCCTTTTTAGTTTTTTAAAAAAACACCTCTTTAAAACTATATTTTTACAAAAGGAGGTTTTACAATTTTAGCTTTGAGCTGTTTATTTCTTACTTGAATTAGCAACTCACTATCTACTTTCGCAAAACCTATTTTCACATAGCCCATTCCTATCCCCTTATTTAAAATTGGCGACATAGTTCCCGAAGTTACCTTCCCTATCACCTCTCCTTCTGAATTCAGTATTTCGTATCCACTTCTAGGAATTCCCTTTTCAAGCATTTCAAAAGCTACTAGTTTCCGAAGAATGCCATTTTCTTTCTGCGCTTTTATAATGTCAGAAGCTACAAAGTTCTTGTTGAGCTTTGTAATCCAACCTAGCCCTCCTTCAAGCGGCGAGGTAAAATCGTCGATATCGTTACCATAAAGGCAAAAGCCCATTTCTAAGCGAAGCGTATCTCTAGCGGCTAAACCTGTTGGCAACAATTTAAAAGGCTCTCCCGCCTCCATAATGCTATCCCAAACATGGGCGGCACTTCGGTTGGGCAAGTAAAGTTCAACACCTCCGGAACCTGTATATCCTGTGGCACTAATAATTACATCTTCTACTCCGGCAAACTTTGCTTTCACAAAAGAATAGTACGCTATTTTTTCTAGGCTTATATTGGTCAGACTTTGAAGGGCTTTTAGCGCATTTGGCCCTTGGATTGCCAACAGCGACATATTATCGGACTCGTTACTTAGTTCTGCTTCAAATGTATTTTGCTTTACTATCCAGTTCCAATCTTTTTCGATATTAGAGGCATTTACCACTAACATATATTCTTCTTCGGAGAGTCTGTATACAATTAAATCGTCGATAATGCCTCCATGATTGTTTGTTAAGCAAGAGTACTGTGCTTTTCCATCGTAAAGCTTAGTCGCATCATTTGTACTAATTCTCTGAATTAAATCCAATGCGCCTTTCCCCTTCACGAAAAACTCTCCCATGTGAGAAACGTCAAACATTCCCACATTTTGCCTTACATTATTATGCTCTTCTTTATCGGAAGTATATCGCAGTGGCATGTGGTAGCCTGCAAAAGGTGTCATTTTAGCGCCTAAGGCAACATGTGTGTTATATAGCACTGTTTTTTTTGCGTCTTGTGTCATTTTTAGTTTCTCGATGTTTAAATAGTATTGATTAAATAAATATCCAATTACGAATTATAAAAGCACTTGTAACGAGCACTTCAACTCTACTCATCTTGCCGTAAGCAGTGGTTAATGAGGGTATTCAAAACTAAACACTACCCAATTATAAAAGTTTTTTTCATTTATTATTAGGAAACTGAAGCGGTCTGTTTACTTTTTCTTCTAAAGAAATCAACGTTTCGGTCCTTGTGATTCCTTCAATTTGCTGTACTTTATCGTGTAGTATTTCCCTTAGATGGTTAGTATCTCTGCATGCAATTTTAGCAAAAATGCTATAACTTCCAGTAGTATAATGTACTGTTAATATTTCAGGGATTTTTTCTAACTCCGAAGAAACTCTATCGTAAAGGCTGCTCTTTTCTAAGTAAATCCCCAAGAAGGCAGTAATATCATAGCCAAGTAGTTGTAGGTCGATATTGAGGGTAGAGCCTTTTACAATTCCCATTTCCTCCAATTTTTTCATCCGAACGTGTACCGTTCCGCCAGAAACAAAAACTTTTTGGGCAATTTCTGTATAAGGGGTTTTGGCATTTTTTAAAAGCTCGGTCAAGATTTTTAAATCAACATTGTCAATTTCTGAATTTTTCAAACCTATTCTATTATTATTTTGAATATTTTATTACAAAAGAAGGTATATTTTATGATTTTAAAAAAAATGTTTAATTAGTTTAGAAATATCTTTTAAAAGTTTAAAAACCATACTAATATTGCATAGTCGGTTTAGCAAATGATTCTGTTAATCATTTGGAAAACTTGTTTTTTATTTTGTAGTTTTGCATAAACATAGATGAAAATACGGTCATTTAGGAGGTTCAAATCCTTCCTATGTTCAAGCATGTGTTTATTTTATGTGTTGTTTATTGGTTAAGGTTAAAAGGTATATGAAATTTTCATATACTTTTTTTTTGCCTTTTCTGAAGTAAACAACAATATTTAATTGAGTATTGATAGAACGAATTACTTAAAAAAAACACCCCCATAAAAGATATAGGGGTATTCGTTTATCCGAGTCTAAAAAACTCAATATTTTGCAATAGCATTAATAATATCTATTTTCAAATCTTTTTCAACAACATCTTTAAGCTGAAAACGCTGTTTCTTGATTTTTCCCGCTGCGACCATTACCTTTTTATTGCCAGAAGGAATTTCGTATTCTACCGAAAGGTTTTGGTCAGAGTTATTTGTTATCTCTACTTCTACTTGTGCCCTGCCGTTATTTCCTAACATCGTAATTTTACCTTCTACTTCGTTTTTGTAGTTCTTGGTATCCTTTACAACTGCTTTTCCATTACCCGTTGTTGTTGCCTTCTTTTCTTGGTTTTGCTTCATAGCACCTTCTAAACGTTGTTGAAACGAAGATTTTTTCTTGTTGGCATTCTTCTTCTTATTCTTCATCAGCACGTTTCTGATTTTATCTTCGTCAACAAATCTGCGGATGATTAACTGCTGACTGATGGTAATTAGGTTAGAAATAAAATAGTAGTAGGTTAAGCCTGCTGCAAATGAGTTTAAAAAGAACATGAACATTAAAGGCGTGATGTAGCCAATATTCTTCATGGGTCCTTGCATAGTAGCAGAACTCATTTGGTTGTTAAAGTAGGTGTAAACAATGGTACTTCCTGCCATTAAGAGTGTAAACAAACTTACATGATCGCCATAGAAAGGGATTGTAAAAGGCAGGTTATAAATACTATCGTATGAAGATAAATCGGTTGCCCACAAAAACGATTTCTGCCTAAGCTGAATCGCATTCGGGAAAAAGTTATATAAGGCTAAGAAAACAGGCATCTGCGCTAACATAGGAATACAACCGCTTAGAGGGCTTACTCCTACTTGGCGATAAAGATTCATCGTTTCTTGCTGCACTTTCATAGAATCATCTCCCGCAGCCTCTTTAATTTCATCAATTTCAGGCTTTAAAACCTTCATTTTAGCCATTGATACATAAGAGCGATAGGTAAGCGGGAACAGTGCACTCTTCACTACAAATACTAGTACTAAAATAATAATACCGTAGTTTAAAAAGTAGTTTTCTAAAAATGTGAAAAACGGCATAGTAGTCCATCGGTTGAGCATTCCGAAAAAGCTCCAACCCAGGTACACATTTTGCTCAAATCCTTCAGTTACTTCCTTACATTTATAATAATCGTTAGGGCCAAAATAGTAACGAAGGTTTGCAGCCGACGTACTCCCCAATTCTGTAGGAATCTTTAGAGAGGCTTGCATTATTTTCACTACAGAAGTGTCTCCTTCATCCACCTCTGTAGAAACCCATACATTGTTAAATACCTGATCGGTTATAATTGCAGAGTTAAAGAACTTTTGTTTCATTGAAAGCCATTTTACGGGCTGCTCTGCGGTCATTTCTTCTAAATCTTTTGAAGTTTCAGAAGGGTAATCGATACCTTCCTCTACCATATAGAAGTTAACCGTGCTTCTGATTCTACTTTGTTCTAAATCTCTTTCGAGTTTTTTGGTGAAGTTTATCCATTTAAACTGTATCAACTCTTCGCTAGCAGTATTTTTTACCACACCTAGCAGCTCTATATTGTAATTAGTAATAAAGCCGCTTTGTGCTAGCTCGTAAGTTTTCCTTACAATTACATTCCCTGAATTGTCAAAAGCTTCAAAGGTTAGCTTTTTACCATCTATCTTAGGAGTATAAAATAGTTGATTTACATCGAATGTTCCTGCCGAGGTATTGATGATTTCTTGTATAAAAGAGCTTTCTTTATCGAGTAAGATTAGTTCTTCCTTTTCGTTTGTTACGTAATTTTTAAGAAGTACTTTTTGTACGCTACCACCTTTGCTACTAAAAGTAACTTTAACATCGGTATTTTCTAGGGTGGTTAACTGCTCTGTACCTTTCAGCGCAGTTGCAAAAATGCCATATTTAAGTTGTAATAAAGAGTCTGGCTGTTGACTTACTTCATTCTCTAAAGTTTGTGTTTTTGATTTTACAGCTTCTGATTTAGAGGGTGTAACACTCTCGGTAGTAATCTTTTCTCCCTGAGGTAAGTCCTCTGGTTTGGGGCTAAAAAACCACATATACGCCAATAGTAATATTGACATTAAGAATAAACCCGTAATCTGTTGATTTTTTTCCATAATATAATTTAGATAAGTAGAGTCGATTTTGGATTTTCTTTATTGCTCCACTTTTTAAAAACTCAAATTTTTACATTCTGAAAGAGCAAAATCTCTTTCAAAGTTTCGATTAGATACTTATTTAGACTTCTTTTTATGCATAGCCGCCGCAATAAAACCCACAAAAAGCGGATGCGGATTTTCTACAGTACTCTTTAATTCGGGGTGGAACTGCGAACCTACAAAAAACGGGTGCTGTTTTAATTCCATAATTTCTACAAGCCCTGTTTCGGGGTTAATTCCCGAAGCCTGAAACCCTGCTTTTTCGAAGGCTTCCAGGTATTCGTTGTTGAACTCGTAACGGTGCCTGTGCCTTTCCGAAATGGTGCTTTGAGCATACAGTTTCTGAGCAATAGAATTTTTCTTTAGCTTACAGTCGTAAGCACCTAGGCGCATTGTCCCTCCCAGATTTTCTACTTCTCTTTGGTTTTCCATGATATGAATTACGGGATGAGGGGTTTCTATGTCTATTTCTGTTGAATGTGCTCTTTCTAGTTTTACTAAATTGCGTGCTACATCTACCACGGCACATTGAAGCCCCAAACAAATCCCCAAGAGTGGTATTTCGTTTTCTCTTGCAAACCTAGATGCCATAATTTTGCCCTCTATCCCTCTTTCTCCGAAACCAGGTGCTACTAAAATACCATCGAGGTTATTTAAAAGCTGTTCAATAGACTCTTCGTCAATCAACCTTTCAGACTGAATCCACCTAAGCCCTACCTTGCACTCGTTCACTGCCCCTGCGTGTGTTAGCGCTTCTACAATAGACTTATAAGCATCGGGTAATTCAACGTACTTACCAATTAGACCGATTTTAACTTCCGTAGTTGGATTCTTGAGCTTTCCTAGGAAATGTTTCCAGGTTTCGATATTAGGCTCTGGCAAGCCGCTTATTTTCAACTTATCCAATACTATTTCATCAAGCCCTTCTTTGCGCATTAGCAAAGGCACATCGTAAATTGTATCAGCATCAATCGACTCAATTACAGAAGAAAGCTCCACATTACAAAAGAGTGCTACTTTTTGCCTAATTTCCTTAGGAAGCGGATATTCAGTTCTACAAACTAAAATATTAGGTTGTATCCCCGACTCTAGCAACATTTTTACCGAGTGCTGGGTTGGTTTCGTTTTTAGCTCCCCTGCCGATTTCAAGAAGGGAACTAAGGTAAGATGAATCACCAAGGAGTTATCCGCTCCTAAGTCCCATCTTGCTTGCCGAACGGCTTCTACAAAAGGGAGCGACTCAATATCGCCAATACACCCTCCAATTTCGGTAATTACAACATCGTAATTCCCCGTATTCCCCAAGCGAAACATATTCGCTTTAATTTCATCGGTAATATGAGGAATTACTTGAACGGTTTTCCCTAAGTAGTCGCCTCTTCTTTCTTTACGAATTACATTGTCGTAAATCCTTCCCGTGGTAATATTATTATCTTGGGAGGTTGAAATATTGAGGAAACGTTCATAATGCCCTAAGTCTAAGTCGGTTTCTGCTCCGTCGTCGGTTACATAGCATTCGCCATGTTCGTACGGGTTCATAGTTCCGGGGTCAACATTAATGTAAGGGTCAAATTTTTGGATGGTAACCCTAAGTCCTCTTGCTTGTAGCAATTTTCCTAAAGAAGCTGAAACGATACCTTTTCCTAAAGATGAAGTTACTCCACCTGTTACAAATATATATTTTGCAGATGCCATATTATTTTTAAAAATCCGCTGGCAAAATTAGAGTATGACCAACAGACTGCCAACCACTCTTACAAATCAAAAATGAATAAGTTGGAAATAGTCGTTTTTTCTAATTGTTTCTTAACTTGGAACACGATAAATCATTAATATTGCCCCTAAAAAAAAAGAAATAACTTATGAAATCGGATGCGATTGATAATCTTTTTAAAAATTATAGCGAAGTAAGCCCTACTCATCTTAGTGCTGATCAGTTCGGTACACTGCTTACATTTTTCCCTGCTTTACTCGTAATCGCAAGTGATGGCGTGATAGATGATGACGAATGGGTGTATGTAAAATACCTTGCAAAGTTTATGGCAGAAAACGACAAAGACACCTCTGGAAAAAACCAAAAAGAACTACAAAAACAGTACTTTAATGAGTTAAAGTATTTATTAGAAAGCCTTATGAATTGGGAAGAAAAGTTTATTGATACACTTGCCGACTACTTAATGAACTACCCAGAAATTAAAGAAGACATAGAAGAAATTTTGCACATGTTTGCCGAAGCCTCAGAAGGAGAGTCTGAAATTGAAGAGGAAACAATCGCTTCTTTATCTCATAAATTAGGGTTAGAAGGCGACGCTTAACCGCTTTGTTTACTTTGGCGCATATTTATATTGTAGCAATAGTAGCTTTGTATAGCTACTCGTAAAATAAGAGGTGGTGCCAAAGCAGCATACAATTCTGAAATTTAGCTACTTTATTCGTATCAAAAATTAACCTTAAAACACAACACCAATTAGTAATGCCAACAAATATTAGCCAACTCGGTGAGTTTGGTCTCATCGATATTTTATCAAAAGATATAAAGTCTTATCAGAAAAATACTGTAAAAGGCATTGGAGACGATGCCGCAGTGATTAAAAATACTGAAAAAAATTTCACGCTTATCTCTACCGACATGCTGTTGGAAGGTATTCATTTCGACCTTTCCTACTATCCGTTAAAGCATCTGGGGTACAAAGCGGTAGTGGTAAACCTCTCCGATATTGCCGCTATGAATGCCCTCCCT
>CAZFQW010000025.1:11740-14868 GCA_964521225.1 uncultured Roseobacteraceae bacterium | reverse complement strand
TTGTCCTGTGATTAAACAAAACTACTGGCTTCTTTTTAGAACCTTCTACAACTTCATCTAGCTGTTCTATGGTGCTAAGCACCTTCCAATCTGGGTGAATGGGTGCATTTCCTGCACCAAATAAATTGTCTAAAAACCCCATTATTATAAATTAATGATTATGATTTTGATGTATTATCTTCTTTGAACATCACGAATCCTTTTTATGTTCTTTTTGGCTGCTGCAAAGAAAACATTCTTCTTCATTTTATGTCTTAATTAAATAACACAAAAAATTGATTGAAATGAAAACTTTTCTAATTACCCTTTTAATGGTCGGGCTTTTCGCTCAGCCCAATAACCCTCTAAACACTATGGAAACATCAAAATTCTATGATTTTAAAATGAATGGAATCGACGGAACAGAAATCAATTTCAGCACTTTTAAAGGCAAAAAGGTATTGTTAGTGAATGTAGCTTCAAAATGTGGTTATACTCCTCAGTACAAAGACTTACAAGCCCTGCACGAGCAATATGCCGATAAAGTTATGCTGCTTGGTTTCCCTGCCAACAACTTTGGGGGGCAAGAACCAGGAGCCAACGAACAAATCGCCAAATTTTGCAAACAAAATTATGGGGTGAGTTTCCAAATGTTCGAGAAAATTTCTGTAAAAGGTGCCGACCAACATCCACTCTACCAATGGCTATCTGCCGAAGCGGGCAAAGAACCGGGCTGGAACTTCTGCAAATATCTTGTCAACGAAAATGGCGAAGTAGAAAAGTTTTATGCCTCAAATGCCAACCCAATGGGCGATGAAATTTTAACGGATATTGGAGCGAAATAACCTGTCTCAAAACCTCAACAAACATGAAAATTTGTTGAGGTTTTTTGTACCCCTTTCATCAAGTAGTTATCAAACCGTCATAAAGCGCCAAGTTTCAAAATCATCTCCTTTACCTCTTGCTGATGATTCCTACCAATGGGTAGCTCCTTCCCTGCTACCACTACAAAATTGCCTTCTAAAGCCTGTATATGGTTTACCCCTATGGTATAAGAACGATGAATTCTGATGAATTTGCTACTTGGCAGCACTTCGGTAATGCCGGTAAGAGTATGGTAAACAATGAGTGCCTCCTCGTTTGTGATGATTTTGATATAGTCTTTTAAACTTTCAATAAACTCAATGTCTTTTAGGTACACTTTTACCATTTTCTTATCGACTTTAAAAAAAGTGTATTGCTGTTCAAAAGGGATGTTTCTTTCGCTTTTTGTATTGTTTGTTGCCTCCTTATCTTCTTGTGGAGCAATGTGCTTTTGTGCTTTCCTAATAGCTTGCAAAAAGCGTTTAAACGAGATGGGCTTCACCAAATAGTCGGTAGCATCTACTTCAAAACCTTCTACGGCGTACTCTCTGTAAGCCGTAGTGAAAATAATTGCAGGCGGGTTTTCTAAACTTCTTACCAAATCTAAACCGTTGAGCATGGGCATATTGATATCCAAAAAGATAATATCAGGTTTTATTATTTCGATGGTTCCGAACGCTTTTACGGGGTTTTCAAAAGTTTGCGTAACTTCAAATCCTTCCATTTGCCCGAGGTAATTTTCAATCACTTTAATGGCAAGGGGTTCATCGTCAATAATTACGCACTTAATGGTTTGTGGTGAGTTCATTGATTGGTTGGTAAAGTTGTTTCAATGTTAGAAATTCCGATGTTGGGTTTTGGTTTTGTTGGAATTTTAAGTTCCACCGTGTAGCGGTTTTTATCTTCCTGGATGTTCAGTTCAAACTTTCCATTATATAATAAATCTAATCGGCGCTTGGCATTTTTAATTCCCACCCCCCCCACCAAATTCAGGGGCGATAAGTTATCGCTTAACGTAACCTGTGGTGGTTTAGGGTTCGACACAACAAAAGTTAGCTCATGTCCTTCTACTTTTAAAAACATTTCAATACAAAGTTCTTCTAACTGATTGCGCACTCCATGTTTAAAGACGTTTTCGATAAAAGGGAGCAAAATAAGGGGGGCTATTTCAGCCTCTTCCACCTCGCCCTGCATTTCAAAATTGAGGCGGAGGCGTTTGCCAAATCGCAACTTTTCTAAATCTAAATAATTTTGCATTTGCACTACCTCTTTCAGCAGCGAAACGTGCCTTGTGTTACTTGCTTGGTACAAAATATAACTCATTAGCTCCGAAAGTTTTAAAACAATTTCGGGCGCTTTATCCGATTTTTCTAGCGTGAGTGCATATAAATTATTTAGCGTATTGAAAAAGAAATGCGGCTGAATTTGCGATTTCAGCAAATCTAGTTCAGTTTCTAAATTCTTTTTTATGAGTTGCTTGGTTTTTTTTTGATACCGCAGCCAATCAATCGTTAGCTTAATAGAGGTTGTTAAACCCACAACGTACAACTCTCCTAAAATTACCGCCACTATATAATTAAAGCCCAAAATTTGTTCTTCCCTGTAAGATTCTGGCCAAACCACAGGGCTTACCAAGTAGTAGTTTGCATACGCTTTTACAAAAAACATAGCCACAAGGGCAACTGAAAATAGCACAAAATAGCGAAGATATTTCCCCGTTGAAATAAATTTGGGCAATAGGTAATACGCATGAAAATACGCCAAAAATATATGAATTGGAAAACCAATTAAATTGGAATGCAGCGAATAGGCATAATCGCTAAAATAACTCCCCCACCTAAGCACATTGAAGGTAAAATAAAGCAACCAAAAAGTAATATGATAAACAATGCTTTTAGGAACGGCAACGCTTTTCTCCTTGGCAATAACAAAATGCCATTTACCAGAAAATTTGCGTTTTGTAATTGCGGTCTCCATACGAATGCAGTTTAAGTGAATAAGCATTGGAATTTCAGCATCAAAAATAAATATCGCCCAAGATTACACGATTAATGTAACAAAGTGAAACATTTCGCTCAATGTAAGTGGTGCGAACGCTGAAAATACAGCCCAACGGTTCAAGGGCTCAACAAACGCTACCAGTTGTCAGCCATCCTACAGCCTTTTTGATTTTAATAGCTTCGAATTACTATCCATGCCTACTTTTTTGTTGGGGATGGTCGTGAGTACCTTGCCTGCCACTGAAATTTTATTCCTCCAACATCTTCAAAATTTCCGCTTCGGTT
>CAZFQW010000025.1:0-11640 GCA_964521225.1 uncultured Roseobacteraceae bacterium | reverse complement strand
GCACAGTATATTCTTTTTGCGAAGGTACGAAAAAGTGGGGTAGTTCTTTGTAGATTTTCCCCCAAAAGTTCCTTCATTTCGCCCTTGAGCGTTGCCTGCCACTGAAATTTTATTCCTCCAACATCTTCAAAATTTCCGCTTCGGTTTTACCCACATCTTCAGCAATTTCTGCCAGACTGAAGCCGCGTGTATGCATCTTCTTCACCATTCGTTTCAACGCAGTTTGGGCTTCTTTCTCTCTTTTTTGGGCTTCTTCTTTCTGTTTTCGTTCGGCTTTCTCTCTTTTTATGGCTTCTTCTTTTTCCTTGGTAGCTTCTTCGGCTTTGCGCTCTAGGTTACCGAGTTCTTCTAATAGTTCGTCTTCTACGTCCATAAGTTGCCTGATTTGCTCGTCGCTATTGGCACGTAACAGCCTGCGGGTGATGGCATCGTATTCGCGGTCATTGTCTTCTTCGACTTCTACTTCGTGGTTGGTGCTTGCCTCGAAAATAGCGAGCAGCTTTTCTAATTTGCTGCGTCTGAATTGCTTAAACAACGGTATTTGAATGATGATGCTGTCGTGGGTCAGGCTTTCGATAAACTCGGAGCGTTGGTAGTAGGTTTGCTTGGAGTAGTTGTCGGTGTAGGTACTGCCCACGTTGATGATGGGGCATTCGGGGAACTCCGGCAAGGGGTATCCCAAAAAGTAAATGGTGTGGATAGGAAGTGCCTTTTTGCCCTTTTTGGTTTCCACGAAATTCTTTTGGTCGGCATACTGCATACCCAAATACCGCCGAAAGCGCAATATATCGGAGGCAAATTTGGCTTTTTGTATTTCGATGAGAATGAGCTTTTTTTCTCCGTTTTCAAGCGTTACGGTTGCCTTAAAATCGATGCGAAAGACAGTGATGTTTTTGGGAGCAAGTTCAAGGGGCAGTTCGCGGGAAGCGAGTTCAAGGCGGTCAATCTTCTTTCCTAAAACATTGGAAAGCAAGATGATAGCTACTTTCTCATCGTCAAGTAAGTATTTGAACACGACATCGTAAATAGGATTGGCAACGCGCATGGCACAGTATATTCTTTTTGCGAAGGTACGAAAAAGTGGGGTAGTTCTTTGTAGATCTTCCCCCAAAAGTTCCTTCATTTTGCCCTTGAGCGTTGCCTGTCTTCGTGCTATGGCGAAGCAAAAAACGCAGCTAGTCGTTGGTCATCCTACACTCTTTTGATTTTCAACAAGGTAAGATTGTACGTTGCTCTGCAACGCCAAGCATTTTTTGCTTCTTACTCGTTTGAGTGTAGTAATTGTTTGCCTTACAGGTTTCCGTTGTTATCCACGCCTACTTTTTATTGGTGATAGTGGTGAGTATGTTGCCTAGTAGATGCCGCCTTCGGTTGTCGGTTGGTTGCTGAGTTCGTATCGCTTACCGCCCAAAAGCTAAGAAATTTAAAGTGTTCTGCTCAAAACAAAACGATGTGAGATTTTTTGGTCTTGTAAAGCATTAAAAATCAAGAAAATCAAATTGTGTAAATCCTTAAATCGTATAAATGTTAGTATAAAAAGCTGAAAATCTGTTTTTTCCACAATTTCCCATACAGCGAGCGTATTACACGTTTAAGCGAAATAATTTATTTCATAGAGATGATTGATGTAAAATTGAATATCAAAATAGAGCCTTGGTAAGGTCATATTTTCATGTTAGTTAGAATTTAATATTCTGAAAAGAAAGATAGCTACCTAACTTTGTTGGGTAGCCTATTTTGTGCGATTTAAGGACATCGTTTCACAAAACGGAATGCGTAATGGAGTCTCAAAAAGAGCTTTTTATAGGAATTGATATTGGTGGCACAAACACTAAAATTGGTTTGGTAGATTTAAGAGGAAACATCATTTCGCTTTCTTCTATCCCTACGCACCAGTTCGATAACCCCGAAGCGTACTTTACTTCTGTTTGTAACGAGGTGGACGCTATTGCTTCACAAAGTAAAAAAATAGGAAAAATAGCCGGTATTGGGATTGGCGCCCCTTGCGCAAACCCTATTTCGGGCATTATAGAAGATGCCGCCAATATCAGTTGGCTCAACGGTTTTAATGTAGAAGTAAGCCTTTCTAGTATTTATAATATCCCCGTTAAGCTAGATAACGACGCCAATGCCGCCGCCAAGGGAGAAATGATTTTTGGAGGAGCGCAAACAATGAAAGAGTTCATGGTTATTACTTTGGGTACGGGCTTGGGCAGTGGCATTGTTTCCAACGGAAGGTTGGTATATGGTAGGCACGGCTTGGCGGGGGAAATTGGGCATACTATTATTGTTCCTAATGGCAGAAAATGCGGTTGTGGCAGAAGAGGCTGTTTAGAAACCTATGTTTCGGGTACTGGCATTGTAAGAACCGTGGCAGAGTTAATGGCAGATGAGTTTCAGTTTGAATCGGAGTTGGCAAACATTCCGTTCAACAAAATTACCGCTAAGCAAGTGGCAAAACTTGCCAAACAAGGCGATGCTATCGCTTTCAAAGCCTTTGAAAAAGCGGGGAAAACCCTCGGTTTCGCCCTTGCCAATTCAGTTGCCTATTTCGAGCCGCAGACCATCTTTCTTACGGGGGGGTTGACCCAAGGCAAAGGATTGCTCCTAAAACATACCATAAAAGCCTTTGAGGCGAACTTGCTTAACATCTATCAGAACGAAATAAACATTCAGATTTCAGAATTACCGCCTAACAATGCGGCTGTTTTAGGTGCTGCCGCTTTGGTATTTAACATGCAATCGCCTAATAAACCCGACTTTCAACAATCTGAAAATATTTATTCATAATATATCTTTATAAAAAAATCTTCAAAAACCATGGAAGCTGTCATAAATATGAATAAACTCAAAAGCATTTCACTTGCTCATAAAAAAGCGGGGAGCATAGAAGAATCGCGTTACGAAAAACTTCACATAGAAATTGTCGCTAGCTCTAACGAGGGTTCAAAAGCCATTGCCCGCGAAATTGCCAACGCCATTCGAGTGAAAGAATACAACGGCGAGCCTTGTGTTTTAGGGTTAGCCACGGGTTCTTCGCCCATTAAGGTGTATGAAGAACTGATTAGAATGCACCAACAGGAAGGACTGAGTTTCCAAAATGTGGTTACTTTTAACCTCGACGAGTACTTCCCAATGACTCCCGAAGACCGAAACAGCTACGTCCGTTTCATGAACGAAAACCTGTTTGACCACCTCGATATTCCTAAAAACAGTATCAATATACCCGATGGTACTATTGCCCCCGAGAACGCAAAACAATATTGCGACGATTACGAAAAAAAGATTCAGGCTTATGGCGGAATTGATATTCAGATTTTGGGTATTGGCAGAACTGGACACATTGGTTTTAATGAACCGGGTTCGCACATTAACTCGCTCACACGCATGGTTACGCTCGATAATTTAACCAAGCGAGATGCCGCACCTTCGTTTCAAGGAATGGCAAATGTTCCGAGAAGAGCACTTACAATGGGGGTAGGCACAATTATGCAGGCAAGGAGGGTGTTACTAATGGCTTGGGGCGAGGGAAAAGCTCCTGTAGTTGAGAAATCTACCGAAGGAGAAATCACTTCGGAAATCCCGGCTTCTTACCTACAAATGCACCCAAATGCTACTTTTGTGGTAGATGAAGGCGCCGCCCTGCAACTTACAAGAGTGAAAACGCCTTGGAGAGTAGGCTCGTGCCAATGGGATGAATTTATGACCAAAAAAGCAGTGGTTTGGCTGTGTAAAAAGGTGCAAAAGCCTATCTTGAAACTGACCGACAAAGATTATAACGACCACGAATTAGGAGAACTTATTTCTGCTTACGGTTCTGCTTACGAACTCAATATTCAGGTATTTAAAAACCTACAAAAAACCATTACAGGTTGGCCTGGTGGTAAACCCAATGCAGATGATACCAACCGCCCGGAACGAGCAGAACCCGCGCAGAAAACTTGCCTCATTTTTAGTCCGCACCCCGACGACGACGTGATTTCGATGGGAGGAACTTTCATCCGCCTTGCCGACCAAGGGCATAATGTTCATGTGGCTTACCAAACCTCAGGGAACATTGCCGTAAGCGATCAATATGTGCATCAGTTCATAGATTTTATTAGAGAAACCGCCAATGTTTTAGGGCTAGATGGAGAAAAAGCAGATGCACTCTACGAGAAAATCATCTCATCTATTCAGAATAAAGGCGTTGAAGATATCGACATTTCGGAAGCAAGAATGCTGAAAAGTTTAATCCGAAGAGCAGAAGCAAGAGCGGGCGCGCGTTTCGCAGGAATTACCGATGAAAAAACCCATTTTCTTAACCTCCCTTTCTATGAAACAGGAGCGGTTAAAAAGAACCCTATCGGAGAAGAAGACATCCAAATTATTGTTGAGTTATTGCAAGAATTGAAACCACATCAGATTTATGCGGCGGGCGATTTATCGGATCCACATGGAACTCACCGTGTTTGTTTAGATGCCATTTTCGCTGCCTTAAAATGCCTAAAAAATGAAAAGTGGATGAAAGACTGCTACGTATGGCTCTACAGAGGTGCATGGCACGAGTGGGAAATGGAAAATATTGACATGGCTGTCCCTATCTCGCCCGATGAATTACTGAAAAAACGATTCTCCATCTTCAAGCATCAGTCGCAAAAAGATGGGGTAGTATTTCCTGGAGCAGACCCAAGGGAATTCTGGCAAAGGGCAGAAGATAGAAATAGAGGCACTGCGCAAACATTCAATTTGTTAGGACTTCCCGAATACGAAGCCATAGAAGCCTTTAAAAGATATATTCCTTAAGATTTAAGAAATTACCTCATTGAACTCTGCTAATGCAGAGGAAACCTGCCACGTTTTAAAGGCGCGGCAGGTTAAACGCTCTTATTTCATCTCCTCGTAATAAAATGCAGTTTAACTACGCATCAACAAAAAGTTAATGACACTCTAACCCCAACAACCAATGAAAAAATACATTTTATTTTTACTTGCTAGCGTTCTGTTTTTTTCTGTTTCCAATGCCCAAGTTGAGAAAACAGGAAATCTAATGCCTGTACCTAAAAAGGTAGAATGGCAAAACGGGAAGTTTCGATTAACACCAGATTTTGAGCTTTCTATTAACGGAACGTATCATCTTAGATTAAAAAAAGGAGCAGAAAGATTTTTGCGAGACCTCGATAAACGCACAGGCTTGTTCTTTCAACAGGGTTTCTTAACACAAAACGATTTAGGAAAAAATGCGGTATTTGAAATTTCTTCGGGAAGCGAAGGGAAAGTAACTATCTCTATGCAAGAAGATTATATATTGGAGGTAACACAGAATAAAATAAGGCTAAGTTCCTCTACCGATATTGGGGCAATCAGAGGATTAGAAACTTTACTCCAGCTTTTAGATACCGATGCGAAGGGCTACTTCTTCCCTACCGTAAAAATTGAAGATTCCCCACGGTTCAGATGGCGTGGGTTAATGATTGATGTTTCCCGCCATTTTATGCCCGTTCAAACCATTAAAAGAAACCTCGATTTGATGGCAGCGGTAAAACTCAATGTTTTTCATTGGCACTTAACCGACGACCAAGGCTTTAGGGTAGAAGTAAAAGCCTTCCCAAAATTACATGAAAATGGCTCTGATGGCGACTACTACACCCACGAACAACTCCAAGACATTGTAAAATATGCCGACGAAAGAGGTATTAGGGTGGTTCCAGAATTTGATGTTCCCGGACATGCCACGCCATTTCTAGTTGCCTATCCAGAAATTGCAAGTTCGCCGCATCAGTATATACATAAAAAAGAAAGCGAACAAGAAGGAAGTTCCAACGAAGTTCAGCAATACCGAATTGAAAGAAATACAGGAGTTTTTGATGCCACACTCGACCCTACTAACGAAAAAACGTATGAAATTCTCTTCGCACTTTTTGAGGAAATGGCTGAAATTTTTCCCGATGAATACGTGCATATCGGCGGAGACGAAAACGAGGGGAAACAGTGGGATTCTAACAAAAAAATCCAGAAATTTATGATTGAAAACGGACTGAAAGATAACCACGCCTTACAAAATCATTTCAATAAAAAACTACTAAAAAAGCTGCAATCGTTAGGTAAAATAATGATGGGATGGGATGAAATCTTGCAAGCCGATTTGCCTAAGGATGCCGTTATTCAGTCGTGGAGGGGCAAAGAATCGCTTTACAAAGCAGCAACTGAAGGCTACCAAGCCGTACTTTCCAACGGATACTACATTGACTTAATGCACAATGCAGCACATCATTATTTAAACGACCCGCTTTCAAAGGCGGAATCTTTAAGCGCAGAAGCAAAACAAAATATACTGGGCGGTGAAGCAACCATGTGGAGTGAGCATATTAGACCTAACACTATAGATTCAAGAATTTGGCCACGAATGGCAGCGATTTCAGAGCGCTTTTGGTCTGCTGAAACCGTCGCCGATATAAACGACATGTACCGCAGGTTGGCAAAAGTAGAACTTTTACTAGAGGCCAAAGGCAGTACCCACAAGGCATTCCAGCAACGCATGGTTCGTGAGCTAGCAAATAGCGGCGATACCGCTCCCATCGAAACCTTGCTAGAAGTGGTAAATCCATTAAGGTTTTACACCCGCAACCCCGGAGGAACCTACTATCAAACGTTTTATTCCTTCAATAAATTTGTAGATGCTGCCACCACCGATGCTAAAACGGCAAGAACGTTCGACTTACTTACACAACAATATCTTACAAACCCTCAGTTGAAGAGTGAAATTGTGAAGCACCTAGAAGTTTGGAGAGGTAATCATCAGAAATTCTTGACAGTTTCAAAACAATCGCCTATTCTAAGAGAAATGAATGGCTTGTCTGAAAATCTTTCAAAAGCGGCATCTGTGGTTTTAGAAGCAATGGAAAAAGACAGAGCTAGGCCCGAAGAATGGTTTAACAACGCCATACAAACACTCGAAAAAGCAAGAGAACAAGGCGGGCGTGCCGAATTAGTGATTCTTGGAAGTTTAGAGCGAATTTTAAAACATCATACAGCCGTGATTTATGCCTCTAAATCAGATGCTAAAATAAAAATTGATGGCAATTTAAAAGATTGGAGCAATGCCCAGTTCGGCTATTTCTTGCCCAACGACCGATACAGCAAAGATACCTGCCATTACGCTTTGCAATGGGATAAGAAAAATCTGTACATGGCATTTAAAGTAAAAACTTATAAGCTGCACGCTCAACATAAAGAAAGAGATGCTTTTGGGCTTCATACCGATGATGGTATCGAGTTTTTGATTGACCCTAATAACGATAGAAGCGACAATTGGCTAGCCGACGATATTGCCTACCATGTAAATGTGTTCAATCAAATTTTGGATGAAAAGGGAAATGATGCCGAAGGATTCAACCGAAAATGGAATGGCAACGCTAAATCTGCCGTAAAGATAAACGGCACAATTAACGATATTTCTGACTTAGATAAAGGTTATACTGTTGAAATAGCCATTAGTTGGGAGGAGCTTGGTGTTACCCCAAGCGATGAACTAGTAATGGGCATCAACTTATGTGTAAATGGCAAAACAGACGACCCAAAAGATATTTACTCTTACTATGATTTGATGCAGCTACCTGTATTTCATGTACCTTCAGGCTATGCTGAACTGAAACTAAAGTAGAACAAGTAAGTAGAAGTTCTACTTTACTTGTCGCTTCAACATTTCAATTGTTTGTTCTGCATCATTAAGCTTACTTTTAAATTCCTGAGCTAATTGAAGAGCCACACTTAACTTGTGCTCATATTCAATTAGCTCTTCTTTTTCAACCTGATAACCAAGCTCTGCTTTCTTTTGATGCGTCCGCTCAAGCTCTTCAATTTTACTATCGCTCTGCCGTAATGCATCTTTCAGTTTATCAATTTCCTGCTTTAGCTTTATCACTTCGTCAGAAGAAGAATCCTGCGTTTTTGAATCTTCTTCTACCACATTTTTCAAACGTCTAATTTCATCTGCTGCTGCTTTCAGCTTTATTTCGTACTCATTTAATTCTTCTTCATGAGCTTGCGTAATTTTTTCGCGATACTCTTTTACCTTTTCACTAAAAGCTTCAAGTTTTGCTTCATAAGAGGCAATTAAATCTTCTTTTTCAGATTGATTTGGCTCTTCTCGTGTTTTTCTCATGGCATCATCATATTCTAACTGAGTCAATTTTTGGTGCGCTTCCGATAGCTGACTTTGCAGTGCTGCCACGTCCGAATTATTATCAGAAGAGCGAAGTGCCTCCGTTAATTCTTGCACTTTCCGTTGCGACTCGGCAAGCCGCTCAGCTTCTTCTTCACGTTGTCTTTCATACTTCGTTTTTAAGTTTTGAATACGCTGCGCAAATTCAGCTTCTTGTTTAGAGGGGTCTTTTTCAGTAAGAATTTCTGAGTCTTTCTGAGAGATGCTTAACGCATACTCATTTTTGAGAGTTGCTAACTCGCTTTGCAGTTGAGCGACTTGCTGTTCAAGTGCCCTATTTCTTTCTGTATTTGCTTCTTGTGTAGATATTTTAGCACTTTCTTTGAGCTGAGAGGCTAAACCTTCAATTTTTTGTGTCGATTCTCTTTTATGAGCTTCTAGCTGAGTGCGAACCAATTGTAATTCTTGCTCTGCTACAAGTAATTTCTGTTGGAGTTCTGGAGTTCTATCAACTAATAGTTCAGCTTTTCGAGCATTACTTGTTTTGTAAAGAGCTAGTTGTTGTTCTAGCTCTAGGTTCTTCTTTTCAAAATGTTCTAGTTCTTGAAGCCGCTCAAAATTATATCGAACTGCCTCTTTTTGCATTTGAATTTCCTCTTTTTCTGTTTCAACTTTTCGCCAAACAGCCTCTTGCGCTGCAACTACTTCATCTTTCTTTTGATTAATTAACAACGATTGTAATACTACCCCTGTATAACTGATACAATGGCTTAAAATATCTTTTTGTAAATCGCTAATAGGTTTAGGAGTGGCTATTTCTAACACACCAAAAAGCTTAGTGTTAGCAACCACCGGAATAAGCGTTAGCGCAAAGGACGATTGGGAAATCGTATTGCTTTTAATAAATATATTTTCAATCCCTTCTACTGCTAAAATATTTCGCATCTTAGCCACCTGCCCGGGCATTCCTTCTCCGAGAGCAAACTTAGTTTTAGGAAGCAATGCCACCTTACAGGCAAACCCTTCAACTGCTTCTAACTCCTCTGAATCGGTGCTATACCGATAGTAAACAGCATATACGCCTCCTACTATTTTAGTAGAGGTTTCTAATAAATGCGCTTCGGCATCTGATAAATTCGCAGAAGAAAGCTTCCCCATTGTGGCAATAAAACTCCTTAGCTGCGCATACCCTTCTTGTAGTTCTTCGGGGGAGCCTAAGTTGCTTATTTCGTTTGCTACAGCCATCTTCTTGTGTGTTACAAAAAATGAAATCGGATTATTTACCTGTGCCTTAGTTGCGCTCGGTCAGTCAAAAAGTTAATCTAAAAACTTTAAACTCGTTTAGCGTCTTTATTATTGAATACAAACTTGCCAGATTCAAGTCATAAAATCTGGCAGTTCTAAAGTAAAATTTAATTAAGTATGCAATGATGCAAAATTTCTGTCCACTCATTTACTAATACGAAATTAAGTATAATTTATTTATAAGGTAAAGTGCTTGAAATGAGTGTTTTAATAATTCGTGATTTAAAATTAAATATTTACTGTTCAGCACCTATTTATTCTCCTGATTCAACTTCTCGAAAGTTAAGTGCTATCACCACTTTACGGTAAATGATGAAGTTTTTGTGCTAAAAACTAATCATCTTTCAAAAATTAAACTTTCGAGAAGTTAGTTATTACACAGGGTTAGCATCCTGAAATAAAGTGCTAAATAGTTACATTAAATATTTACTTACATAGGTCTTCCTGAGTTTCTTTCCATGCTCTGCTTTTCGTGTAGCATACTTGCATAGCGTTTCATGTTATCATAATGGCGTTGTTGCCACCATTGTTTTTCTCTTAATTCCATAAAAAACTCTCTATGCATATAATTGCGCGAATAGCTACTCCTTCTACTACTTAGTCTATTACTCTGATAACCAACTGATTGAGAGCCTATATTTGTATTTCTGTGATTCATATCGATAAATATTCACTTGTATTAAAAATAAAGAATAAGATACATTATAAGTACTTAGACGAAATCAAGTATCATTTATTTATGAGATAAAGTACTCGGTATGAGTGCTTTAATAATTCGCCATTTGAAATTGAACCTTTACTTATCTTATTTAAGCATAAGATATAAGTCTTATAAAATGAACTTCAATAAAGTCTTTTTCTAACTTTTCATTTCCGCATAGGGAGGGAAGTAATACGTTTTTTCAAAAGGATCTATAAATACTTCTTCTATTGCTTTAATTCCTTTGTGCGTTAAACTGCCAAAGTAAGACTCTTCTTCGCTATCGTGGCGTTT
This sequence comes from uncultured Roseobacteraceae bacterium, assembly GCA_964521225.1. Classification (GTDB taxonomy): domain Bacteria; phylum Bacteroidota; class Bacteroidia; order Cytophagales; family Flammeovirgaceae; genus CAYUJH01. The sequence continues at coordinate 1,198 of CAZFQW010000025.1, read as the reverse complement.
TATAAGTTCTTCTTCTACTAAATACGAAAACACTTTGCGGAATTCACGACTTACAATTCCATTGTAATCCGCCAAATTCTTCATGTTTTTGGCAACTTCACTACTTCCACCACTTGAAATGTAAAGGGCGAAAAGCGTTGTAAATCGGTTGACTTGGTTATCATAAATTACATTCATGGTTCAGAGAGGTTGTAACGAAAATTTATTTACATTTTTCAGAATTGAATACTTATTAACTGAAAAGGCTTATCCGCATTTTCTGGAGGATTTTCCTCTAAGAATTTCTCTAGATATTCCTTTTGTTCTTTCTTAGATTTTAAAGCTATCTCTTTCAAACAATTGCGAAACTTTTGTCCATCGTCCCATAAGTTTTTAGGTGCTAGAAAGGGGATAAATAAAGTGGTATCTTTCCGAAAGTTCATCTTATTTAGAAGAAAATCAGAGGCTAAATGAAGCGGAATCTCTTGATTTTTTCCGTCGTTACGGCCACCAATATACTGTTTCACTACTCCGTTAGCCACACTCAAAATCGGGTGGCCCGTGCTTGCAAATTCTACATCGAAATGGTCTGGGTCTATCATACATACACCCATTTCAATATGATTAAGCTCAAAATCTTGTACCAAGTCTAAGATTTTTTGAAGTCGCAAACGGATTTTTTCAATTATCTGAGCAGCATCTGCATACCTTTTAACGGCTAATACATTTTCTATTTCCAAACCAATTACGGTGAGTAAATAAGAGTTTTGCGAAGTGCTTTTAGGTAGCTGAATGGTTATCAGATATAAAATTCCAAACTTATCGACAAGGTGGAACAAGCTATCGTTGCCCGTTTGTTTTTTTCCTATTTGATGCACTTCACTTTTAGGGAGTACTTTTTTTAGTTTTTCTGATGCCTGAAAGTACTCGTTTAACAATTTATCGGGCAAGCTCGAAGTGGTTTCTATCGAAGTACTTTGCAAATGGTTTACAGTGAGTTGAAGCATATCTTGCTGTGCATCGATTTGTTCTCTCAGAACTTTTACCTCTTTCTCTAACGATTGTAAGCGGTTAGATACTTGTTCTTCGTTTTGGGGATTTTCCTCAACCACAGTTTGCGATTTTCCTACCAGAAATTCTTCCATAGTACGACTAAACCGATGTTGAGAGGTGGGTCTCCGCCCTCCATCTTGCTCTTTTTCTATCAAAAGCCTTATTA
>CAZFQW010000024.1:0-15190 GCA_964521225.1 uncultured Roseobacteraceae bacterium | reverse complement strand
TTAACTTTTCCAAATATTTATTTTAGTTATATTTAATTTTGAATCGGTACTTAAAAGGAATAAAATAAGTGTAAATTGATTTTTAGAAAGTTAGATTTGCGTTTCTAAAATTAAGGAAATGAACAAAGCCATCGCACCAAGCACCGCAGCAGAAAGCCAAAAAACAGATTGGTTACCTCTAGGTCTTTTACTGCTATTATCCCTTATTTGGGGAAGTTCTTTTATCCTGATGAAGCGCGGATTAGCCGTGTATAGCTACGAACAAGTAGGGGCTTTGCGCATCTGTTTTTCGTTTCTTGCCATGACTCCGTTCGTATGGAAAGGAATTAAGCAAATTAAAGCGCATAAATGGAAGTATGTAACCCTTATGGGCTTTTTAGGGAATTTCATTCCCGCCTTTTTATTTGCTATTGCAGTATCGAAATTAGAGAGCTCTTTAGTAGGTATTTTAAATGCACTTACGCCTCTTTTTACTCTATTGGTAGGGATTGCCGCCTTTAAAGGGGCTATTAAAAGAGTACAGCTTATCGGTTTGCTTTTAGGATTTGTAGGCTGTGCATTTTTGAGCTTTATTAATGGCAATGGCGGATTTGGCCCACTTAATTTTTACGTGCTTTTTGTGGTTTCTGCAACAATATGCTACGCAACTAGCTCAAATATTATTAAAGCTCACCTTTCCGATATCCCGCCTATTCCATTAACTGCTTGCGCAATGATAATTATTGGCCCATTAGCGGCAGTTTACCTTTTCAGTACCGACTTTACACAGCGCTTAACGCAAGTACCTAATGCTTGGGAAGCCTTAGGCTATTTGGCAATTCTGGGAGTAATAGGAACTGCACTTGGGTTAGTGCTTTTCAATATTGTGATTAAAAAAACATCGGCAGTATATGCCACTTCGGTTACCTATATTATCCCAATAGTGGCTATTTCATGGGGCGTTTTCGATGGAGAAAAACTGTTTGCGATGCACTTCTTAGGCATGGGGCTAATTATTGGAGGAATTTATTTAGTGAACTTGGCAAGGAAGAAAGGATAGTTTTAGAATGATGATTTGTGAATTTTCAGTGTTGAGAGATATATTCTCAAACAAGGTACTCAGAGAATATCAGTAAAAAACACCTCCCAACAAACTATAAAACTTCGCATACGCTTAAATTAGGTGAGTAACTGTTCAAAATCAGTTCATCACTCATCATTCGCAATTAAAAGCTGGATATTTACTTATTTCAAACACAACACTAAAAATATTAATGATTAACCTATCAGAAAACGTAGAGAAATTTCAATCGGAAATAAAAGGAACGGATTGTAAGCTAGTAGCGGTCAGCAAAACCAAGCCAGTGGAGCTGCTTCAAGAAGCTTACGATTTAGGAGTAAGAATTTTCGGGGAAAATAAAGTGCAAGAGTTAGCCGATAAGCACGAGCAACTTCCCAAAGATATTGAGTGGCACATGATTGGGCATTTACAGCGCAACAAAGTGAAATACATTACCCCATTCGTATCGCTTATCCATGCCGTAGATAGCGAGCGATTACTCAAAGAAATTAATAAGCGCTCTGCCTTTGATGGCAGGGTAACCAACTGCCTCTTACAAGTCCATATCGCCCAAGAAGAAACTAAGTTTGGATTCGATGAGCAGGAACTTCAAAGTTTGATGAACAAGGAAACCATGAAACAATTTCCCAACATAAAGCTAAAAGGGGTGATGGGCATGGCAACCAATACCCCAAACCAAACGCAGGTAAGAGAAGAGTTTAGAGGCTTACGACAATTATTTGAACGTTTGAAATCTGCAACTGTAGGCATAGAAAACATAGATCTCACAGAGGTTTCTATGGGAATGAGCAACGACTACAAAATTGCTATTGAAGAAGGAAGCACCATGATACGAATTGGTAGTTCAATTTTTGGTGCCAGAAATTACGTTTAAGATACCATATAAAAAATCACTACTTTTTGGAAACTTTGAACAGAAAAATGGATGTTTAAACATTCACGAAAGCACATTTTCTTTCACCGCTATCTTCAATCAACTCTCATGAAAAAAGAACAACTTTTACAGTTTCCTTTTTTATTGCTATCACTTATATTTTCGCAACTATCTTTAGCCCAAGTATTTCCGAGCGAAAGCCCTTTAAAAGAAGGGGCAATTCTAAAAATTGAAATAAAAACAGAGGGCGTTTATAAAATTACAGGAGCAGCACTTTCTAGCGCAGGAGTTAGTCTCAACACAATTACGCCCAATAAGCTGCAACTTTTCGGCAATACAGGGGGGATGCTGCCCCAAGGAAATAACGTTGAACGCCCTGGCGGACTGAAAGAAATTGCTGTTCAAATAGAAGGTGTAGAAGATGGCAATTTTGGGGCAAATGACTTCATCCTTTTTTATGCCGAAGGGGCAGATAAGATTTATTATGATACTGACTTGGCAGCATGGAGGAAAGCAACTAATCTTTATGCAGAAAGCAATTTCTACTTCTTAAAAGTGGGCAACGACGAAGGCAAAAGGATAGAAAACCAAACTGCGCTAGGCACTATTACCAATACCCAAAACTCTTTTACTGATTTGGTTCATCACGAAATAGAACAAACTAGTATTTTAAATTCCGGGAGAAAGTGGTACGGTGAGGTTTTCAATTTTGATAATTTGCAAACCTTTGATTTTGATGCAGCAGGCGCGCTACCCAACACAGAAATGAAATTGATTTACTCAGTAATGGCACAAGCCTCTGTGGCAAGCCAAATGAAGTTCATGCTGAATGATAGCGAAATAGGCAAAGTAGATTTTAATAGTATTCCACAGACTACTTACGGATTGAAAGGCAACAATCAGTTTGGAGTATTTCAATTTCAGAGTAGCACTAATAACAACCAAGAACTTCAAATTCAATACGAGCAACCGAACAGCAATGCCAAAGCATACCTTGATTATTACACCATTAACTTTAACAGAACGCTGGCGAAATACCAACCGCAGCAATTTTTCAGGTTTGTAAACTCAAACCCTGTTGCCACTCAGTTTAGAGTAGAAAATATGGGTGTAAACGACCATATATGGGAAGTTTCCTCTTTCTATACGCCCCAAAAAATTGCATACAACAACAGTTCACAATCATTTAATGGATTAGATAATGGCATTTATATAATTTTTAATCCTGAGGATGCTTTAAGTCCGGTGGCAATTTCAAGCATTGAAAATCAGAATTTACACGCTTTAGATGCTGCGGAGTTTTTGATCATCACACCCAAAGAATTTAAAACAGAGGCAGAGCGGTTGGCAAATTTCAGAATAGAAAACGATCAAATTGAAAGTCGGGTAATAGAAGTAAGACAAATTTACAATGAATTTTCATCGGGCAGGCAAGATATTACGGCTATTCGCGATTTTATCAGAAGCATCTATTTAAAAGACCCAACGCAACTAAAATACATTTTACTTTTTGCCGATGGTTCATTCGACTATAAAAATAGAATCCCTAACAATAATAATTTTATTCCTATCTATGAGTCATACGAGTCGCTGCACCCTATTTATAGCCATTCTTCCGATGATTTCTTTGGCTTTATGGACGAAGATGAGGGCGAGTGGGCCGAGTCGTTTAGTAGCAACGACCATTCATTAGAGCTAGGAGTAGGGCGCTTCCCCATTTCTACCCCAGAAGAAGCAAAAGTTGTAGTAGATAAATTGGTGCGGTACAGCGCTAGTCCTAATGCCTTAGGGAAGTGGCGCAACAGGGTTGTCATGGTTGCCGACGATGGCGATTTTAATGTTCACCAGTTGCAGGCAAATCAGCTAGGGGAGTTTATCGAAGAAAACCATGGAGAGTTGAACGTTGAACGTTTATTTGTAGATGCTTTCCCTCAAGAAACCACACCATTTGGGAAAAAGTCGTTTGAGGTAAAAAACAGAATTGACCAACTCGTTGAAAGCGGCTCACTCATTATAAATTATAGCGGGCATGGCGCAGAAACAGGCTGGGCATCGGAAGGCATTTTAGATAACCCGCAGATTTTAAATTGGTCGAACCGCAATAAAATGCCTTTGTTGGTAACCGCAACCTGCGAGTTTGGTAGGTACGACGACCCCAACAAGAAATCAGGCGCTGAATATGCCGTTTTGCATAAAGATGGAGGGGCAATTGGGCTACTTACTACAACCCGCCCGGTATTTTCAAATACTAACTTTACAGTGAATAAAGCATTTTACGAAGCCGCATTTACTCCCATCAATGGAAGCCAGCCTCGATTGGGCGATATTATCCGAATTACCAAAAATAATAGCATTAGCGGTGTTATTAATCGAAACTTCACCTTACTCGGAGACCCTTCCATGTCTTTGGCAAGTGCTACAGAGAAAGCAGTGATTACAGCAATAAATGGGGCAGAAATTTCCGATATCTCTCCCACTATAAATGCCTTGGAGAAAGTGAATATAAAAGGAGAAATTCAGTCGGAGAATACCCTTTCACAAGATTTTGAAGGAATCTTAGAAGTAGTGATTTTTGATAAAATGGCAACGATACGCACGTTGGGCGATGAGGGGCCAAATACAGCAATGGAGTTTCAATCGCGAGAAAGGATATTGTACCAAGGGCAGGTGAGTGTGCAGAATGGACTTTTTGAAATCAACTTTGTTGTTCCTAAAAACATAGATTACTCGTTAGGAGAAGCTAAAATAAGCTTGTATGCTTCTCACAATACAGCCTTAAGAGATGCAGGGGGCTACTACAAAAATTTAATTGTTGGAGGAAGTAACCCTGCTATCGTTCCCGATGAGAACGCTCCTCTGATGGCTTCTTACTTACAAGACAGGTCTTTTGTAGATGGCGGCTTAGTTACCCCTAATACTCAGCTTTTAATTGATTTAGAAGACGAACAAGGAATCAACGTATTGGGCAACGGAATTGAGCATGATTTAACTGCGACACTCGATAACAGCCAAGTTTTTTTTCTGAATAATTTCTTTGAAGGGGCTCTCGACGATTTCACAAAAGGGACAGTAAAGTTTCCGCTAGAAAACCTTACGCCAGGGCCTCATCAAATTAAAATACAAGCTTGGGATACACATAATAATGCAACAGAACAAAGCCTTCATTTCATTGTGAGCGATAGCGAAGCATTTACAATTACTGAGGCATACGCTTACCCAAATCCTAGCAACGGAGAGGGCATTACGTTTGGCTTTAGCCATAATAAGCCCGGCGCGCCTCTTCAGGTTACTTTATCGGTTTATAGTACCGATGGTAAAAGAGTCGTTTACCAGAAGAATACTTACGAGAGTAGCCCGTCGTTTATCTCATTTTTAAAGTGGCAAACGCAAGTACAACAACTTGAGCAAACTACCGCTTCCGTATATCCATTCTACTTCACGGTGCGTTATCTTACTACCGGAGAAGAAAAAACACAGCAGGGAAAAGTATTCATTAACCGATGATTTAAAATATTTATAGTAATTACCCCCAATTAGGGGTGTATAAAATTTATCATTTATTATATATTTGTACCCTCAAAAGACCCCTTCTATGATAACACCTTTACTCAAGTAAATCATATTACATATTATTTTTAAAGAGTATTGTATTAATCTTTCAGATTAGTTTTTGGTGTAGAATTTCATTTACGTATTATTCAAAATAAATACCCTATCGATTAGGGGCATTAGTCAGTTTACAATTAATTAGAAAATTATGACTTTCAGATTAGGTAGAACCTTTTGCTTACTTGCAATTACAACTACAGCAGCGTTTTCACAATCAACGCAAATTCAAGGACAAGCACAGGGAGGGAGGCCCGTTATTACAGCAGTCCCATTTGTATCTATAGCGCCCGATGCAAGAAGTGCCGGCATGGGCGATGTAGGCGTAGCTATTTCACCCGATGCAAATGCTAACTATTGGAATCCTGCAAAACTTGCATTTTTAGAAGAAGAGTTTGGTGCATCGCTTTCATTTACACCTTGGCTTCAAAAGATAGTAGGCGATATGTCCATTACATACCTATCGGGCTATAAAAAACTGACAAAAAACCAAGCAATTGGCATATCAATGCGGTATTTCGATTTAGGAAGCATTGAGTTTACCGATGCCAATAGAACTATCATAGCAGAATTTAACCCAAGAGAATTTACCTTCGACGCAACTTTTGCCATGAAATTATCGCAAAGGCTCAGTATTGCCGGAACAGGGCGTTTCATCCATTCTAATCTCTCTGGAAATATTACCACAGGGCCTAATAGTAACGATACCCGCCCGGGAAACACGGCAGCGGTTGACCTCTCTGCTTATTTCGTAAATAACGACCTTACCTTAGGGGCATATACAGCACAATTTGCTCTGGCAGCCAATATTTCAAATATTGGTTTTAAAATAGCCTATTCAAACGAAAACCAGCAAGATTTTATCCCAACCAATTTAAGGTTGGGAACAGCACTTACAACAGATCTTGACCCTTACAACAAAGTTACCCTAGCTTTCGATGTAAATAAATTATTAGTACCCACTCCACCATTGCTCGACGAAGATGGAAACATCATTGCAGGAAAATCGACCGATAGAGGCTTATTCTCTGGGATGTTTGGCTCTTTCTCCGATGCGCCCGATGGCCTCTCAGAAGAAATCCAAGAGCTAATGTACTCGGCAGGAGTAGAGTACTGGTATAACAACCTTTTTGCCCTAAGAGGGGGTTATTTCCACGAACATGAAAATAAGGGAAACCGACAGTATTTTACCGTTGGCATAGGTTTACGCTACCAAGTATTCGGGCTAGATTTTGCTTACCTACTCGCTAAAAACCGGCAAAACCCACTAGAAGACACACTAAGGTTTACTTTGCACGTTAACTTGAGCAAAAGTAACCAAGAGGTAAGCACCGATAGTGCTTTAGGATATTAGAAAACTATAACTCATTCTTTAAAGTGAAAAAGCTACTATTCCCCTTTGTGCTAACACTATTTCATACAATTGTACAGGGGCAACAAATGCCTTTTCCACTGCAAATTACTGGGCAAAACAATGGGAACAGGCCGGTTATTACGGCGGTTCCTTTTTTGTCTATCACCCCCGATGCAAAAAGTGCCGGGATGGGAGAGGCAGGTGCTGCCACTAGCCCCAATGCCGTTTCAGCTTATTGGAATGCCGCTAAATATGCTTTTATAGAAAATGATTTTGGCGGATCTATTTCGGTAACACCTTGGCTCAGAAAGGTAACTAACGACATGTCGCTCAATCATTTGAGTTTCTATAAAAAGTTGAATGATAAAGAAACGGTAGCAACTTCTTTAGTATATTTTGATTTAGGTACTATTACACTCACTAATACAAATGGGGTTATTCTAGGGCACTTTAACCCAAGAGAGTTTGCCCTTGATGCTTCTTATAGCCGAAAGCTTTCGAAAAAACTTAGCATCGGAGGAACGGCACGTTTCATCTCTTCTAATTTGATAGGAGATATCAATGCTTCTACAATTAACCTAAATACGGGAAGTACCGCCAATACTTTTGCTGCCGATGTATCGCTTTTTTATTCTAATTCAGAAATAATTTTATTAAATAATGCCTGCAATTTTGCCTTAGGCTTAAACTTCTCTAACCTTGGCGGTAAAATTATATATGCTAACAGCTTAAAAAAAGACCACATTCCTACTAATTTAAGAGTGGGAAGTGCTTTTTCGATTGAAAGCGATATGGAACATAAAGTTACCTTTGCCTTTGATCTTAACAAACTAATGGTACCTACCCCTCCTGTGTTAGACAATACCGGAAATATAATTGCAGGGAGTGCCCCCTCAAACAGTGCCATTGGAGGGATTTTTAACTCGTTTCGCGATGCTCCAGAAGGGGCAAAAGAAGAGCTTCAAGAAATGATTATTGCGAGCGGAATAGAATATTGGTACCGCAATTTTTTTGCCTTACGAAGTGGCTATTTCCACGAGCATCAAAAGAAGGGAAATCGAAAATATTTTACTTTAGGTTTAGGGATAAAGTATCAAACCTTTGGGGTTGATTTCGCCTATCTAGTACCTACACAAAGAAATAACCCCTTGGAGGATACCCTCAGGTTTAGCCTGTTAGTCAATTTTGATAAGAAAGAAAAAGCCCTGCCTCCCAAAGAGAGTAACGCTGTTTATTAAAAACCTCACATTTGTAAATAAGAAGCCCTACTTTTACAATTCTTATTTTAGAAAATACTAAAAACTTAAGGATACTTTACCGCTGATGATTGATAGAACGCTCTCCCCCACAATTCAACCAATTTCTGATTTTATTTTAAGTAAACCTCAAAAACATAGGCTCGATAATGGAGTGAACCTTTACACCATCAATGCAGGGGAACAGTCTATTTTACAGCTGCAGTTTTTGTTTAATGCAGGGAAATCCTATGAACCCCGCAAAGGGGTATCTGCTTTTACGGCTAAAATGCTTCTTGAAGGTACCACGAGTATGACTACCAGTAAAATCAGCAACGCTTTTGATTCCATAGGAGCGTTTAAAGAAATAAGTGCAGGGTTTGAGTATACTACCTTCGAACTTTACTTTCTCGATAGATTTTTGGGAAATATTTGCGACATCCTCACCTCCTTATTTACCGAAGCCAACTTCCCCCAAAAAGAGCTTGAAAGTGTAAAAAGTATTTCAAGACAACAACTTGCCGTCAACCAGCAAAAAAATAGCTACGTATCTGGTATTACCTTCAGGAAAGAGTTTTTTGGAGAAGACTCGCCCTACGGCTATCAATTAACAGAAGACATTATTTCTTCTATTGATAGGCAACAGCTCGTCGACTTCTATCACAATCAATATCAAGGAGCTCCTTTTGAAATAATTCTTGCAGGAAAAATCGAGCGCATTCATCTTGAAACATTAAATAACACCTTAGGGCAATTACTTATCAAGAAGGAAATTAAGAATATCAATAAATATACGGCAGAAAACTACCAGCCCAATCAGCTATACCTCGAAAAAGAGGAAGCGCTTCAAACCTCTATTAAAATAGGCAAGCCTTTACCCGCTCTGCAACACCCCGATAGAGTCGCCATTGAAGTACTCAATGAAATTTTAGGGGGATATTTTGGTTCTCGCCTAATGAAAAATATCCGTGAAGAAAAAGGGCTTACCTACGGGATTTACTCTACCATTGTGAATTTACTACCAGGAAGTTATATCGTAATCGGAGCAGAGGTTCAAAAAGAAAAAAGAGCTTTGGCACTTCAAGAGATTTATAAAGAGATTGAAAAGTTGCAAACAGACTTAGTCTCTCAAGAAGAGTTAGCTTTGGTGACTTACTATATGAGTAGTTCCTACATGCGTTCAATAAACACTCCTATTGCCATTTCTGAATACTTTAAGACAATCCATTTCCACCACTTACCAGAAGGCTTCTTCGATACCTATGTAAGTAAAATACAGAAGGTAACTGCGCAAGAAATACAAAAGGCAGCCCAAGAGTATCTTAAGCTGCCTATGCTAGAAGTAACCGTAGGATAAATTTTTTACTGGATAAACTTCAAAAACTCATTACGAGTAGCCTCTTCCATAAATTTACCGCTGTACTGCGCCGTAATGGTACTACTTGTAGTATCTTCCACGCCACGCATTGAAACGCACAAATGTGCGGCATCAATCACCACAGCAACGTCTTCAGTTTGCAACGACTTTTTCAAATCTTCTAAAATCTGTACAGTAAGCCGTTCCTGCACCTGAGGGCGTTTTGCATAGTACTGCACAATGCGGTTAATCTTCGATAAACCAATTACCTTCCCATTAGAGATGTAGGCAACGTGTGCTTTACCAATAATAGGCACAAAGTGATGTTCGCAATTAGAATAGAAAGAAATATCTTTCTCTACCAACATTTCATTGTACTGATACTTGTTATCAAACAACTTTATGTCAGGCCTATTTTCAGGGTTTAGACCACTAAAAATTTCTTTCACATACATTTTTGCCACTCGCTTCGGAGTGCCACTAAGGCTGTCGTCGTTAAGGTCTAATCCAAGGATATTCATAATTTCCTTGAAATGAGCCGCAATCTTATCCACCTTAGCCTCGTCGCTTAAAAGGAATGCATCATCACGTAAGGGTGTATCATAGGAAGTCGCAATATGTTCATCGCCAATTTCCTCAACGATTTCCATTGTGTCTGTTTGCGACACCATTCCGTTTTGAGAACCTTTTCCGTTAAGACGCGGGGTATTCCACATAGTTCCGTTCTGTTTCATAAAGGGTTATTTTTAAATCTAGGTTAGGATTTAACCTATTCCGCAACAACAACCATATAACCATGGCAATATGTTCCGCTGTTGGGTTTAGGTTTTTGAATTCTTCTGTATCGAGGTTTAGGTTTTTGTGGTCGAACCGATTGAGAACTTCTTCTTTAATGAGGTCTTTTAACACCTTCAAATCAATTACATAGCCGGTATCTTCATCGACCTCCCCCGTTACTTTCACGATTAAATCGTAGTTGTGCCCATGATAGTTAGGATTGTTGCACAAACCAAAGACCTCCATGTTTTTTTCATCGGACCATTGGGGGTTGTGCAAACGATGAGCGGCGTTAAAGTGCTCTTTCCTATATACCGATAAGCGTTTACTAGTGGGTAATTCCATATTTTATTTTACAAAGGATTTGCTGTTTGTGATAATAAACTTACCTGTTATACCAATAATTTTTTGTGTGAGAAATTTTACAATATTTTTAAGAAAGTCTTTCATCTGAAAAACTTCGTAGAGTAAACATTAGTAAAATCATATTGTTTAATACTTTGTTGAAAATATTAAACAAAATAAATCACTAACATCAAGAAAAGAACAGTAGACATCGTGTTTTTCAGCACTTCGATAAATATTTCATAAATGCGAACTGATAAAATGCAAATTATTGATAATCATTATTTTAAATTCAAAAAAAGCATATTCGCTCAGCTTTTTAAAGCGCAAGTAGAAATAAGATTTAAAAATAAAAGATAAAAAGAGTTTTTTATCTTAAATATTGTATATTTGTTTTATAAAACAATAAAAGATGTTTTCGAAGTCTTGCATATATGCTATTAAAATCATGATTTACTTTGCACTTCAGCAGCGCAGAGGGTTTGCCTATGTGGGCGTAACCGAGGCAAGCGAGGCAATTGACTCACCAAAACACTTCACAGCGAAAATATTACAACAATTGAGTAAGGCGAAGCTCTTAGAGTCGCAAAGAGGGCCAAATGGGGGGTTCTATTTGCCGAATGAAAGCAAGGTCTCTTTGGCAGACATTGTACGTGTGATTGATGGCAACCAGTTGTTGGATGGCTGTATCTTAGGTTTTAAAGAATGTTCAGAACTTCGTCCTTGCCCTGCGCATTCAAAATTTAAAAGCGTTCGAGATTATTTGAAAGGGGCATTGATAACCACTTACATTAGCGAGCTAGGACAGATTGTAGAAGATGAAGACGGATTTTTGAAAATCTGATTTTTTTAATATAAATAAAGATATAAATATCTTTTAATCTTTTAAAAGACGAAAAATGGAAAATTTGGCAACAACGAAGGTGAGTAAAATAGTGGCTAAAAACTTCAAAACGGCAACAGTGTTTACCGCACACGGCATTGATTTTTGTTGTAACGGCGGCATTCCTTTGGCACAAGCTTGTGAACAACATCAAGTTGATTTAGATAAAATTACCAAAGAAATTGAAGCCGCTTTAACCTTGCCTGAAACTGAAAATTTTAGAGCAATGCCAATGGAACAACTCGCCGACTACATTGAAAAAACGCATCACACTTACGTGCGAAATACCATGCCTGCTCTGATGACTTATTTGGAAAAGGCAGCTCGGGTGCATGGCGAACGACACCCTGAATTATTAGAAGTCCGAGATTTGTTTGAGCAGTCTGCTTTGGAGTTGAACCAACACATGATGAAGGAAGAGCAGATACTTTTTCCTTATATAAAAGCAATGTCGGCCTCTTTTAAAAACGGCTACCCACTTTCGGCACCGCATTTTGGGCACCTCAAAAATCCTATTGCAATGATGGAAGCCGAACATGAACAGGAAGGCGACCGTTTCAAAAAAATTGCCATGTTAACCAACAATTATGTTCCACCAAAAGACGCTTGCCAAACTTATCGGGTTGCTTTTTCAATGTTGCAAGAGTTTGAAGCAGATTTACATAAACACATTCACTTGGAGAATAATATACTTTTCCCGAGTGTAATTGTCAGTTTTGAACAAGTGATTTAATATCTTCAGTTACGTTAAAATAAGCTATACAAATGGTTAAAAACAACGCTTTGTACCACGCTAAAAAAATCACATTTCAAATAGCAGTTACTTTCTTTTTATTGGCTGCTACATTGGGTGCATTTATGCGATGGCTTTACTTGCAAGAAGTACCTGGGCTAGATTACAAAAATATCTTGCACGCTCACTCGCATTTGGCAATGTTGGGTTGGGGGTTCACGGCATTGGGGGGAGCTTTGTTTTTTTCGCTGCTTACCAATGTAGCTTCGCTTATGCCCTACCGCAGGGCTTTGATAGGCAATGTGATTGCCGGGGTAGGTATGTTTTTTACATTTATTTATCAAGGCTATGGAGCAATGAGCATTGCTTTCAGCACTTTACATGTTTTTGTTGCATATTATTTTGTGTGGCATTTTTTAAGAGATATAAAAAACGCCCCTGCTAGTAATTCTAAAACCTTTGCTAAATGGGCAATGTACCTAATGCTTCTTTCTACGCTAGGGCTTTGGGCACTTGCTCCTGTGAGTATGTTGCTAGGGAGGCTGCACCCATTGTATTTTGCTTCTATTCAATTCTTCCTTCATTTTCAATTCAATGGTTGGTTTGCGTATGGTGTATTGGCACTGCTGCTTAGGCATTCTGAAAACAATGGGTACGCCGTACAACTGCCCAAATACACCTTTACACTTTTGCAAACTTCTGTGGTGCTTACCTATGCCTTGAGCATAACCTGGAGTACGCCTGAAGATGTACTTTTCTACCTCAATTCAATGGGAGTGCTGCTGCAATTATTGGCATTTGGAATGCTTTGGCAGGGGTTTGCCCGTAGTGGCAAGATTTCTTTCAAAAAGGGCAGTATCGCCGATTGGCTGTTTCGGCTGGGAATTTTAAGCCTGGCACTCAAGGTGCTCGCACAGGGAGCCGTAGCTATTCCTTTTTTTGCAAAAATATCTTATGTGATTAGAAACTTTGTCATTGGTTTTATTCACCTGACAATGCTTGGGGCTTTCAGCTTAACGCTCATGGCTTTATTACTTTTTCGACACTTATTACCGACTACAAAATTGGCAGTAAATGGGTATCGCCTTCTCATGATGGGGTTTGTGGTAACCGAGGCAATGCTATTCTTTCAAGGTTTATTGCTTTGGACAGAAAAAGGATTTCTCCCTTTTTATCACGAAATATTATTTACCCTTACGCTGTCATTACCTATCAGTTTAGTTTTCATCTTCTTGTCTTATAACAATTTCAAAATTCAAAATTTTACAACATGAAAAAATTATTTTCAATTTTTTTGCTGGCATTCATTACCAGTTTAGTGGCTGGGTGTGGCGGCGATGCAAACAAACAGACGAATACCACGCCTCCAAAATCTATGATTGAGGAGGAGAAAAAAGCCGATCCAAAGGGAGTAGGCGAAGTTAAAAATGTAACGCTCTCTGATCCCATGGAGGAAAGTATGATTGTAAGTGGCAAAGCCATTTACGAAATGAAATGCTCTGCTTGCCACAAACTTACCGATCAGCGAGTAGTTGGGCCAGGGTGGGCAGGTGTAACCAACAAGCGCAAACCGGAATGGGTGATGAACATGATTACCAACGTGGATGTGATGCTTGCTAAAGACCCTGAAGCCCAAAAATTACTGGAAGAATGTTTAACGAGAATGCCCAATCAGGGAGTATCCATTGGAGATGCACGCTCTATTCTGGAATTTATGCGGAAGAATGACATTGATCAGGTGGGCAAAAAAGACGAAGCAGTTAATCAATAATTATTTACTAATTAATATAGAAAAATGGCTAAATCAAACTTCAAATCGCTATTAGCGATAGGTGTAGGTCTGTTGATGCTATACAGTTGTGGGCAAAAAAAGGATGTTAGCAGCGTAATAGAAGGCAATGCCGCCCAACAAGCCTACGTAGCGCCCGGAGAATATGATGAATTTTATGCCTTCATGTCGGGCGGGTTTAGTGGACAAATTACCGCTTATGGCTTGCCATCCGGTCGTTTACTCAGAGAAATCCCTGTGTTTTCTATGTATCCTGAAAATGGCTACGGATACAGCGAAGAAACCAAAGGATTTTTCAAAACTTCTTATGGTGAAGTACCTTGGGACGATTCACACCATATAGAGCTTTCGCAGACAGACGGTGAGTTTGACGGCCGCTGGCTCTTTGTGAATGGCAACAACACTCCCCGTATTGCAAGAGTGGACTTAACCACTTTTGAAACGGTAGAAATTCTCGAAATCCCTGATGTGGCGGGATTACACTGTGCGCCTTTTGTAACTGAAAATTCTGAGTACCTTGTTTCTGGGACACGCTTTAGTGTGCCAATTCCACAAAAAGATGTTTCTATTGCGAGCTACAAGGAGAATTTTTCAGGGCTTATCAATTACGTTGGCGTAGATCAAAAAACTGGGGAAATGAATCTAACTTTTCAGATTGCTATGCCTGGCTTTAATTACGATTTGGCTCGAAATGGAAAAGGAAAATCACACGGGTGGAGCTTTTTGACCACTTATAATTCTGAACAAGCCTACACCCTCTTAGAGGTAAATGCTTCACAAAAAGACAAAGATTTATTGGCAATAGTGAATTGGAAAAAAGCCGAAGAGTATTTAAAAGCCGGAAAAGGTAAAGAAAGAACTACCTCCTACTATCACAACTTGATGAATGAAAGTACAAGCATGGTGGAGTCAGAAGAAATGAAGACGACTACAATACTAGATCCCAAAGATTGCCCAGGCATGGTTTATTTCATTCCGGTACCAAAATCGCCGCACGGCTGTGATGTTGACCCCACAGGTGAGTACATCGTGGGTAATGGCAAACTCTCTGCTGATATGTCGATTTATTCTTTTGACAAATTGATGGCGGCAATTGATAAAAAGGATTTTGCCGGTGATATTGATGGTAGTGCAAGAATGAACTACGAATCTGGCTTGCGTGGTGATTTGAAAAAAC
>CAZFQW010000023.1:0-15268 GCA_964521225.1 uncultured Roseobacteraceae bacterium | reverse complement strand
CCTTACTAAAAACAGCGTACCCTAACTCTTCAAGGGTGTTCTGAATCACCTGAAAGGTTTTCCCCCTGTCGTGTGTGGTAAGTCCTTTCACATTTTCGAGCAACAGCAATTTTGGGCGGTGGGTACTTACAATTTCGGCAACATCAAAAAACAAAGTCCCTCTGGTATCTTCAAAACCGCCTCTTTTGCCAGCGATGGAGAAGGCTTGGCAGGGAAAACCAGCACATAAAATATCAAACTCTTCAGGAATTTGTTTCTTGGTAGATTCCAGCGTGATATCACCAAAAGGCATTTCCCCAAAATTAGCTTCGTATGTTCTTTGAGCATCTTTATCCCACTCACTCGTAAAAACACATTTTCCCCCTAAACTTTGCATTGCCAACCGAAAGCCGCCAATGCCAGCAAATAGGTCTATGAAGGTGAATTTTGTTTCCTTTGGAGTTGGAAACGGCACCTCCTCTATATTAAATAATGATTTTTTTAATGCGTTGTTAGAAGTCATTAATAGCGAAAATTTAATGGAGCTATATTTTAAAAATAATTATTTTATTTGTATTACTTTAGAATGCGAAGATACCCCCTAAGTCCGTACCCTATTTACGGACTAATTTTTAAGGTGTAATTTTTTAAAGAAGCCCATGCTTCATGCTGTTTTAAGTACTTAAAACTTTCTTTATTTCGGGATGCTTCTTTTTCAAAAATTACATTGAGATACGCTTTTTAATGGTCTCGATACTTCAAAAGGAAATAGATATAATTTAGTAGGTAAATAATGTAGAAGGGTATAATGAGCAGTTCTAATTGTCGCCTTCAATGAATTTTTTTATGATTCATCCGACATTTCCCACCCCAATTTTCTAAATCCGTTATTTTTTGAGAGCAAACCGACCGAACCGTTATTGGAAGCAGGCACACAAGCTGAACACCTCAACGATACGATTACCGGTTGCACCTTAGATGCCCTGCAAAGCTATGAAACAACGGAGCTTTTCTCTCAACAAGCCTACCAAAGAGAAGTAAAGCGGCTCTACGGATTATGGGAAGAAAAGTGAAAAGGGGCATCAATCTGCACTTGCCCTGGAGAAAAAGGTCTTGCCGGAGATGCTAAAAAGGCAGCCGAACAGTTGGCTAAAGGGCTAAAAACGCTTCAAATTAGAGCAAGTAGGTATCCAAGAGGGGGGGAGCTTTCGTTTCCTGAAATATTGGAGGCGTTGGTGTTGACTATGCCCCCTTGTTTGAGTACCGGGTACGACTACACCTTATGATACCTGCTCATAAAAAATACTACATCCGTGAATAAGGAAGGGGTAGGAAATACCGGGTTAAGGGTTTATGGGGATTTAAAAAGCCATTTTTTTAAAAAAAATGGCATTTTATCCGCAGAGTTTTCTACAGAGAAGCTACTCAAAAAATTACAAAAAAAACCTACTTAAACCCTTAAAATACAGATTTTTAGGCATAAAAAAAGCGCGGATATTATCCGCGCGTTTTCCTAAATCATGAAAAAACTAAACCCAAATCAAAAAATTATTCATTTTCTAATCTAATCTTCTCAACGTTAAAAAACTCGATTTTGTTCTTAGAATTTAGCATAATCCCTACAACTGAGTCTTTTTTTATCCTCCCACTTAATATTTCTTTTGACAAACTATTTAGCAAATCTTTCTGTAAGATACGCTTTAAGGGCCTGGCTCCAAAAGATGGATTATATCCTTTGTCGGCTAAGTGATTTAAAACTTCTGTTGATGCTTCTAAAACTATGCCCGAATCGGCCAAGCGTTTTTGAATATCCACAAATTGTATCTGCGCAATTTTACGCATTTCTTTCTTAGAAAGCGGTTTAAACATAATAATTTCATCTAAACGGTTGATAAACTCTGGCCGCATAGCCGTTCTTAACATATTAAAAACAGCGATTTTTGTTTTTTCTTGTATCTCTTCGCTGTTCTCATCATCCATTTCAATCATATTTTCCATAATTACCTGCGACCCTATGTTAGAGGTCATGATGATGATGGTATTCTTAAAACTCGCTTTTCTACCCTTATTATCTGTAAGTACCCCGTCGTCTAAAACTTGAAGCAGAACGTTGAATACATCGGGGTGCGCTTTTTCAATTTCATCGAGAAGAATGACCGAATACGGTTTTCTTCTGACAGCTTCGGTAAGTTGCCCGCCCTCATCGTAACCAACATAGCCCGGAGGTGCGCCAATTAACCGGCTCACGGCATGTCGTTCTTGGTACTCTGACATATCGATTCGCACCATGGCGTTTTCGTCGTTAAACAAGAAGTCTGCAAGGCTTTTTGCTAACTCTGTTTTTCCTACGCCAGTAGTTCCTAAGAAAATAAACGAGCCTATAGGTTTTCGAGGGTCTTGCAGCCCTGCTCTGCTCCTTCTTACCGCATCGGAAAGGGCAACAATGGCTTCTTCTTGTCCTGCTACCCGTTTGCCTAATTCTTCTTCTAAGTGAAGTAACTTTTCCCTATCGCTTTGTAGCATTTTAGATATAGGTATGCCCGTCCATTTAGAAACCACATCGGCAATGTCTTCTGAGGTAACCTCTTCTTTCAAAAGAGGCGACTCCATTTTTTGCGCATTCATTTTTTCTTGCGACACTACCAGAATTTCTTCAGCCTCCTTAATTTTACCATAGCGAAGTTCTGCTACCTTGCCATAATCGCCTTCCCGTTCCGCTTGGTCGGCCTCTTGTTTGTACTTATCAATGCTTTCTTTGGCATGCTGAATTTCTTCGATAACAGCCTTCTCGCTTTTCCATTTTGCTTTTAGGCTTGTAAGCTGCTGGTTGAGTGTAGATATTTCTTCGGAGAGAATGACCTCTTTTTCCTTATCCTTTTCTCTTTTAATTGCTTCTCGCTCAATTTCGAGCTGCATCACCTTGCGTTGTATCTCATCGATTTCCTCTGGCATCGAGTCAATTTGGATACGCATTCGTGCTGCTGCTTCGTCCATCAGGTCAATTGCCTTATCGGGCAAGTAGCGGTCGTTAATGTACCGGTGCGAAAGCTCCACTGCCGAAATAATGGCATCGTCTTTAATTCTTACTCCATGGTGTACCTCATACTTTTCTTTAATTCCTCTGAGGATAGAAATAGTATCGGGTACACTGGGTTCATCAACTATTACCGTTTGGAAACGCCTTTCTAGTGCTTTATCCTTTTCAATATATTTCTGATATTCTTTGAGCGTTGTTGCCCCAATAGAACGAAGTTCGCCTCTTGCCAAAGCAGGTTTTAATAAGTTAGCGGCATCCATTGCCCCTTCGCCACCACCGGCACCTACTAGCGTATGTATTTCATCTATAAACAATACAATGCGTCCTTCGGAACTAGTTACCTCATTAATAACCGACTTTAGTCGTTCTTCGAACTCGCCCTTGTATTTTGCCCCTGCTACCAACGCACCCATATCTAAAGAAGCGATGGTAATATCTTTCAGGTTTTCGGGTACATCGCCTGCTACAATTCGCTGTGCTAACCCCTCGGCAATGGCTGTTTTACCAACGCCCGGTGTACCAATCAGCATGGGGTTGTTTTTGGTTCTTCTCGAAAGAATTTGAAGTACCCGTCTGATTTCTTCATCTCTACCAATAATGGGGTCTAGTTTTCCTGATTTAGCGAGCTTGTTGAGATTCTGAGAATAGCGCTCTAACGATTTATATTTTGCTTCTGCGTTTTGGTCTGTTACTCTATCGCCACCTCTTAACTCTTCAATAGCTAATTTCAAATGCTTTTCGTTAAAGCCTGCGCCTTTCATTAAGCTAGCGACGGCATCGTTACCCGCTAAAATTCCGAGGAGAATATGTTCAATGGCAACGTACTCGTCTTTCATGCTATCCATTTGCTTTTCAGCTTTTTGCATAGCACGGGCAGCATCGTTCGAGAGGTACGGGTTCTCGGCATTGGAGCGAGGGTAACCCTTGTTAATTTCCTCTAAGCGAGTATTAAAATAGTTTCTGTTGATATTGAGTTTATCGAACACAAAGTTTGTGAGGTTTTCATCTTGAAGAAAGATTGCCTTGGTCAAATGGCCGGTTTCAATAATAGGCTGCTGTGCGGCTTTTGCGATTTCTGCAGCTTTTTGAATCACTTCCTGTGCTTTGATAGTATATTTGTTGAAGTTCATTATGTATATATTTTGAAGTGAAGTTTCATTTATTAAGATTTTAAACTTTGTTTTTCAAAACATACACCAAGTGGAGAAGTGGTTGATAAGTAAGACATTATGGCTTTATTTATAACTTTTCTATTTATTTTCAAGTCAAAGTGTCTTGCTCTTGAGGGCGTTTTTCTATTTCGACTGTTTATCCATTGTCTTGTGAAGCTGTGTAAATGATATATCCATTGCTTTACGATAACTATTTTGTATTTCGATAATGTATTTTTGCATATCTCTTATATCTCCTTTGCTTGCGTTTATTTATTGAGTCCAAGCAATAATAATTTTGGGAGTTATTAAGTCGAAGGAGGCAAAGGAGTTGACAAAAACGATCTTAATCAACTGCAACAAAGCATGGGTACATTGCAATTAGTTATTCAGGATTTGTTGAAGAGGATTGAGAAACTAGAAAATTAATTTAAAATGGCAGAAATTAGTCGGTTTTACGGCATCGTAGTTAGTATGTATTTTGATGACCACGCCCCTCCTCATTTTCACATTCGATATCAGGGTTATGAGGCGTTGGTAACTATTGAAGCCAAGATTATAAAAGGTGAAATGCCTGGAAGAGCCATAAAGCTAGTTTTAGAATGGCTGGAACTGCATCAAGAAGAATTAATGCAAACATGGGATTTGATGCAGCAAGAAGGTAAAGTACAAAAAATCGAACCCTTATCTTAATAGCACCTTACGTATGGAACTCATCAAAATAATTGCAGCTAAACACATTCAAGATTATACGTTGCAACTTACGTTTAGTAATCAGCTAGAACAAAAAGTGGATTTAAAAGAAAAGTTATTCAACGACCACAGAGATATTTTTAAAGAATTACAAGATATCCATAAGTTCAAAGAAATATATTTAGATGGTTGGACAGTTTGTTGGAAAAATGGAGCTGACTTAGCTCCTGAATTTTTGTACGAACTAGCAGTACAACAAAACACAAAAACTACAATTTCTTAGTAATCTTTACAAGAAACTTCTAGTCACAGCACAACAAAACATTTATGCAAGTAAAATCAGCAGAGTTCATCTGTAGCAATACCGATTATAAGAAATGCCCCAAGGCGATAATACCCGAATATGCATTTATTGGGAAGTGAACACTTAAAACCAAACAACTTGAATATCATAAAGCGAGAAATATTTATCTCTACTGATGATAGGCAATGTTAAGTTTTTGCTTTGAGCGATTATCATTCTGTCAAATGGGTCGCGATGTTGTAAAGGGAGGTCGATAAGTTCTTGTGTGTCATCTTGACTAATGGGTAAAACGTGAATTTGAAACTGCTCTAAATCTTTTCGCAGTGCTTCAAAAGAAGTCTTTAACTCAAGCTTCTGAATATTTATCTTAATGGCAATCTCCCATAAGCTCGCAATACTTAAAAACAACTCATTTTCGGCATCTTCCAAAAACGCTTTCATACGTTGGCTTAAATTAGCGTTGTTTTCTAAATACCAAAGTAGCGTATGCGTATCTAAAAGGTAAGCCATATTACATGTACTCTTTAAAATCGTCTAGTGGTGCATCAAAATCATCTGATATTTTGATTTTTCCTTTCCAGCTACCTAAAGCTCCACGCTTTTTTTTAGAAAAACTTTCTTTTTCTTGTTCCCATAAAGTTTCTAAGTACTCTAATAAATTGATTTGCGCTTTTTCAGAGAGGTTTGAGAATTTATGTAACAGCTCTTGTGTATTTTGCATCTTCAAATATTTATAGGGTTTAAATTAAAATACTATTTTTTTCTGTTTAGTTCTAAATTTAGTGGGAATTTCATAAAGTGTCTGCACCATATAGTATAACATAAAACATTTCATGCAAGTAAAATCAGCAGAGTTCATCTGTAGCAATACCGATTATAAGAAATGCCCCAAGGCGATAATACCCGAATATGCTTTTATTGGGAGATCGAACGTGGGGAAGTCTTCTTTAATTAATTCACTCACCAATAAAATTTCGTTAGCAAAAATTTCGGGGAAACCTGGGAAAACGCAGCTTATTAACCACTTCCACATTAATGACAACTGGTATTTGGTAGATTTACCGGGCTATGGTTATGCCAAGGTGAGTAAGAAAATCAAAAGTACTTTTGATACAATAATTCAGTCGTATTTATTAAATAGGGTAAATCTTTTGTGTACTTTCGTTTTAATAGATATCCGCCACGAGCCTCAAAATAACGATTTGGAGTTTTTGAGATGGATGGGCGAAAAACAACTTCCTTTTGCTTTGATTTTTACGAAAGCAGATAAATTAACCAACCCTAAACAACAAAATTCGGTCAGCCAATTTCGGAAAACGTTCTTACGAGAGTGGGAAGAAATGCCAATGTGTTTTGTAACCTCCGCAGCACATAATAAGGGATTAGAACCTATACTAAAGTTCATAGAAGAGCTAAACGGTTCTTTTACAATCCCTCCATTTTCAGAAACTAATTAAAATTATCATTAGAAAAAGCATTTTTGTTTCTTCGCAAATGTTTTGGTTCAGTTTGCTGAATTATTTCCCAATAAATTTTAAAAATTAACATTTAATCTTAGATATGAAACTAAAAGACATCGCCGCTATTTCGGGAAAACCGGGCTTGTTTCGCATTGTAAAACCCACTAGAAATGGAGTAATCGTTGAGACTTTAGATAATAAAAAGATAAAAACGGCCATTAGCGCAACCCAACGGATTTCTATTTTAAAAGAAATTACGATGTATACTACTACCGAAGAAGATTCTATTCCTTTAGAGGATGTACTAAAGTCAATTCACGAAAAGAAAGGCTTTAAAGTAGAGGTAGAGGTAAAAGCACCTTCAAGGCTACACGAGTTTATGGTAGAGGTATTCCCAGAATACGACAAAGAAAGGGTAAAAGACGCTGACATTAAAAAGCTAATTAAATGGTACAACATTCTGGGGGAGTTTGCACAAACAGTTATCGAAAATATAGGTAACCAAGAAGAAGAGGCAGAAAAGGAACTGGTAGAAGCTTCAGCAGAAAGCGATTCAGCAAAACAAGAGGCTTAAACTCTTGCTAAACTGGGTTTCATCTTCTGACTTACGCGAGGCTTTCATTTAGATAAAGTTTTATCAAAACATAACTCGTGGCACGAATACTAAAATCAAATAACTCCAAGATATTTTATCCTAATTATTTGACAGGATGATTTGTACTACGAGTAATGGAAGTGCCTAACTATAGCTCATTAATTGAACTCAATTATTTTTCACATACTAACTCAACTATATGCAAGGAACACACAAATACAATATGGGAGTAATTGGCAACTGCGCTTTTATGGCGTACGTTGACACCAAAGCAGATGTGAAATGGTTATGTTGGCCTCGCTTCGATAGCAGTTTTATTTTTGGTGGATTACTCGATGAAGAAAAGGGGGGGCGTTTTTCAATTATTCCCGAAGAAAGCAACTTTACTACCAAGCAAGCCTATACACCAAATACAAATATTTTAGAAACGGATTTTGAAACTAGCGATGGGGCATTCAGAGTTACCGATTTCGCTCCGAGGTTTTTCCAGTATAACAGGTATTATAAGCCACTGATGTTTATCAGAAAGATTGAGCCTTTAAGGGGGACTCCTTCTGTAAGCATTGCCTGCGACCCTGTGGGCGACTATGGGCAAACCAAAACAAAGAAAACGTTAGGGAGCAACCATATTCGGTATGGTGGGCTTGACCAAGAAATGAGGTTAACCACCAACATTCCCTTAAACTATGTGATGGAGGAATCTACTTTTGTTTTAAATGAAACCAAGTATTTAGTACTCACTTACGGAGTACCTTTAGAAGCTACGCTTGAAAATACAGTTGAGCAGTTTTTAAGAAACACGACCGAATATTGGATTAACTGGGTGAAATCGACTAGTATCGGTAATTTCTACCAAGATAGAATTATCCGCTCGGCATTAATCTTAAAAATACATCAGTATGAAGATACAGGCGCTATTATAGCCGCAGGTTCTGCCAGTTTACCTGAGTTTCCGCAAAGTACTCGAAATTGGGATTATCGCTACTGTTGGATGCGAGATACCTATTATACCCTCACGGCTTTCAACAACATTGGCCACTTCGAAGAGGTCGAAAAATACTTCCATTATATAGAAAATGTAACCAAACGAGAAACCGATCGCTATCAGCCGCTCTATAAAATTGATACTTCTAAAAAAATAATAGAAAAAGAGCTTGAGTTATCGGGCTATTTGGGTAACAACAAACCGGTGAGGATAGGAAATGACGCTTACACACACATTCAGAATGATGTTTACGGGCAGGTATTGGTTTCTCTTTTGCCTTTGTATGTTGATCAACGGTTCACCAATACGCAAAGGCTACACTCTAAAAGGTTGGTAGAACATACGCTACAAAAAATTGAGGATACCATGAACGAGCCTGATGCTGGTTTGTGGGAATTCAGAAATTTAGCGCAGTTACATTGTTATACTTTCCTTTTCCATTGGGCGGGGAGTTCAGCCGCCTATAAAATTGCAAGCTACTTTAAAGACGACGCAATGGCGCAAAAAGCACTTCGATTAAAAACCGAAGCGGCCACCCAAATAGAAAAATGTAAACTGGCCGATGGAACTTATGCCCAAGCAGTAGGAAGCCCTCATTTAGATGCTAGTTGTTTACAACTAATTACCATGCAATACCTGGAACCTTCTTCGGAAGCAGCAAAGGTTCATTTAAAGCACATGGAAGAAGGACTAAAATCAGACGATGGGCTGTTCTATCGCTATAAACACGAAGATGATTTTGGCGCACCAGAGTCCACTTTCTTGATTTGTGCTTATTGGTACATAGAAGCCCTCGCTTGTGTAGGCAGAGTAGATGAGGCTATTCATTACTTTGAAAAATTAGACAATTATAAAAACCACTTGGGCTTATTAAGCGAAGATGTAGATGCCAAAGATGGTAGCCAATGGGGTAATTTCCCGCAAGCTTACAGCCATGTTGGGCAGGTAAATGCAGCTTACAGAATTAACCAAAAATTAGGGCTACCTAGTTTTATTTAAATGAACAATTACAAGGCTATAAAAAAAGGGAGGGGTGTTGCTACCACTCCCTTTTTCTGCATGTATAATAATCTGTAAGTACTCAGACGAAACGAAGAAACTTCGATAAATAGCAATTATTTTCCATTCCTTATTATTCTTTATAAGAAACCTTTTCACTTTTAAAGAAGAAGGCAAAAAGCAACATTACTGCAAATGCAAAAATTGAGGGGAAAGTCCATACTTGAATCCAATCATGCAAATTTTCTGAAATGACATTTGCATCTACAATTTTTCCGGCTACCCAAAAACCAATTAACATCCCAACGCCATACGTTGCCAAAGTAATTAACCCTTGTGCGGCGCTTTTTACTTTTTCTCCTGCCTTAGAGTCTGTATAAATTTGCCCTGAAACAAAGAAGAAATCGTAACAAACCCCGTGAAGTCCGATACCTAAAACCAACATAAAGAATAAATCGCCAGAGTTGCCAAAAGCAAAAAGTAAGTAGCGTATTCCCCAAGCGAGCATCCCGAAAAGAATGGTTTTTTTAAAGCCATATCGGTTAAAGAAAACGGGCAGTAGCAACATAAAGAACACTTCTGATACCTGCCCTAAAGACGCCCACGCTGTAGAGTTTGCCACCTGTAACTCTGTGAGGAAAGGACTAATATTTTGGTAATAAAAAGCCAATGGAATACAAATAAGCACCGAAGCAACAAAAAACATCAAGAAGTTTTTGTCTTTTAAAAGTTGTAGTGCATCTAAGCCTAAAATATCTGAAATGCTAGTTTTTCCTCCTTCACTTTTATTAGGGGGTGTTTTAGGTAGTGTAAAACTCAAAACCCCTAAAATGGCAGAGGCTACTACAGTAAGTAAAAAAGTGTTTTTTAGCATTCCTTCTCCCATTAGTTCCATCGAATCCCACTGGAAGGCAAAGCTGATAAGTAAACCTGCAAGAATCCACCCGATAGTACCAAACACCCGAATTCTAGGGAATTGAGAAGCAGGGTCGTTCATCTGATTAAAAGCTACTGAATTAACCAAAGCAAGAGTTGGCATATAGGCAATCATATAACCCAAAACGTAAGGGTAGAATGCCGTAAACTCTGCCGCCTGATACATTTGGTACATTAGCACAGCACCTATTAAGTGCAAAACACCCAATATTTTTTCTGCATTAAAATATTTATCGGCAATCAATCCTATGATAAAAGGCGCAACAATGGCTCCCCACGATTGGGTAGAATAAGCCATGGCCGACTCAGCACCGGTTGCATTTAAGTTTGCATTTAAAAAAGACCCCATGGTAACAAACCAGCTGCCCCAAATGAAGAATTCGAGGAACATCATCGAGGAGAGTTGAAAGCGTATTTTCAAGTTCATATTACTAAAGTATTTTTGAGTAAGTAGATAATTTCCCAATTTATAAAAAAAATGAATAGAAGTTTTCTATTTGAATTTCCTACTTTCCGCTTTTCTTCCTTAGGGTAGCTTTTAACTTTGTAATATATTTTCGGAAAACCTATAAAAATGCTGCATCTTAAATTACCTACCGACCCTCGCTGGACCAATATTGCCTCAAAAAATATCGAAGAAATTTTGGTGGATCATGCCTACTGCGAGCAAAAAGCAGCCACTAGTTGCATTTCTTTAATTGTTCTCTATCCTGAAAAGGAAAAGTTAGTCGACGAACTTACCCCCATTGTTGCAGAAGAGTGGGGGCACTTTGAGCGGGTGTTAGAACAACTGAAAAAACGAGGTTACTCATTAGGCAAAATGAGGAAAGATGAGTATGTAAATCAGTTACTGAAATACGTAAGAAAAGGAGTCGGAAGAGATATTCAGTTAATGGATAAATTACTTATTTGTGCTTTAATTGAAGCCCGTAGCTGCGAGCGTTTCAAAATGCTTTGGCAAAATATTGAAGATGAAGAACTTCAAAAATTTTATTACGAACTGATGGTCTCCGAAGCAGGACATTACACTAATTTTATTCAGTTGGCTAGGCATTACCAAGAACGGCAATTGGTAGATAAACGCTGGAATGAATTTTTGAAAATTGAGGCCGAAATCATTAATAGTTTAGGCCTACGTGCCGACAGAATGCATTAAGAGAAATTCTTTTGGCACTTCTGCCTTACCAATTGTCTTACTGTTGATTCGACGCTTCTATTAATTTTATATGAAATAGAAACCCTAACAAATTCTTGCGAATTGGCCACAATTATTAAAACTACAATTACTAACTAACCAATAACAACGCGATATGGATAAAAAAACTACAGATTGGAGTTTAATTGCTAAAAGTATTGAAGAACCTAATCTTGAAAATGAAGCTATTGACGATGAAGATTTTCAAAATAAACTAAACGAGTGTCGGCAAATATGGAAAGGAGCTTTCCAAGTGGGGCAATTAAAAAAAGATAAAGAAGGCTTTAGCGAAGAGAAACTCAACTCCTGTATTTCGATGATGAAAAATAAAATCGAAAAAGCGGAACGAACTTCAATGGAGCTAAAACCACAAAAGAGCATACACATTCCATACACATTCATTGCAAGAGTAGCCGCCTCGCTATTAATACTTGTGGCAGTAAGCTTTGCTGTTTACCAATATGCCTACGTACCTTTTAGTAACACCCCTGTTGAGCTAACCACTTTCAAAACCACTGAAACCGATCAAAAAGTAGTGGCACTCCCCGATGGCACTAGAGTTTGGTTAAATGCAAATAGCAGCTTGGTTTACGATTCAAATTTTGATAAAGCCAGAAGAGTAACACTCAAAGGTGAAGCGTTTTTCGAGGTAATTTCCAATCCTGAAAACCCATTTATTGTACAAACAGGAACAGTTTATACGAAGGTGCTAGGTACGAGTTTTAACTTAAAAGCTTTCAGCGAAGAGTCTGTAATTAGAATGACCGTAGTTGAAGGGAACGTTGAATTTGGTGCAGAGAACCAAACACCTATTGCTGTAAAAACGAACCAAGAAGTTGTTTTCAATAAAACAGCACACTCGTTAAATAAAGTAACGCTTAATGCGCCTGCCAATATTGCTTGGAAAGAAAATAAGCTAGCGTTTAATGGCATTACCCTAGAAGAGGTAGTAGGCGTTTTAAACAGGCATTACCAAAAAAACGTCTTTTTACAAGGGCGTTCATTAGATTCTTTAGATTTTAGCACAACCTCAAGTATGGATTTCAACGATAAATCTTTAAAAGAAACGTTAGATATTATAACGCTTACTCTAGGAGTCCGCTATCAAGAAACTGAAAATGGGTTCATCATTACTCCTTAGGGGAAATGCCCGATGAACTTTGTTAACCATTTTAAAAGCCTACTCTTAAGCAGTAGGCTTTTCTTTTTTATAATTTTGCATCTATGAAGTAATTGAGCAATATTGTTCAATTATTAAAGTCCTAATTCTAAACATATTCTTACTCTCTTTTATCTCATCTACCAACAGCAATGAATAAGCACCACGTCGTCAAGTTTTCAGCTACAATCTTCTGCTTTTTTTTATTAGCCTTTAGCTGCCATACAGGTTTAGCACAACTTAAAGACACCGATAAATACATGAGCATTGGCGTTTTTGTGGGTACGGCGCATTACTCTGGCGACCTTTCTAAAAAAGCGAAGCTCTTTTCTACGGACTTATCGCTCACAGAACCTTCTCTTGGCATTGGTTTAGAAAAGCGGCTAGACCCAAGATTTTCAGCGGCTGTTGCCATACAGTGGGCGAGGCTTCTTGGAGATGATATTAATGCTCCCGTTGGGTCTGCAAACTATAATAGAAACCTGCATTTCAGGAACGATTTAGTAGAACTTTCTGTGCTTGGAAAGTGGGATTTACTTGCTAGCTACGGGCATTATTCAAACCGAAGAAAATGGGTGCCGTTTATTTTTGGAGGAATTGCCGCTATTCATCATAACCCAAGAGGAAAAACAGCAAAAGCAGATGGCGGTATTTGGGTTCCTTTACAACCCCTAAAAACTGAAAATCAGACTGAGAAATACAAGCGTTTGGGCTGGACAGTCCCTCTTGGTGTAGGCTTTCAGTTTAGGGCTACTGAAAAAATTGATATTTCTTTGGAGGCAGGCTTAAGATTTACTTATACCGACTTTTTAGACGATGTGAGTGGCAATTACCCTGAAGCTGCTTCGTTTGGAGAAAACGCATTGGCAAGAGCTTTTTCAGACCGCTCGTTAGAGCCCTTTGCTGCTCGGACTGATAAGGTTAGAACCCTCCCTGTTAATAATAATATTACAGCAGGCAGCTTAAGGGGCGACAGCAAAAATGCCGATAAATATCTGATAACAGGGTTTAAAATAAAGTATCTTCTCTCCAAAAATAAAAAGAAAAGTACGCTCTCCCGGCTGCATAGTGTCAACACGCCCAAAGAAATACTCATGGCAAGTGAAAAGGCAACTACTAAGGGCGACTCTACATTTTTGCGCTTCCGAGAGCGCTATTCAGTAGAGCATTTAGCGATTAACTCGCCGTATTCTGAAATGTCGCCAAAGTTTTACCAAGGAGGCTTGGTTTTCATTTCCGACAGGAGAGATAATAAAAATTTTGAAAAGCAGGCACGTAGTGGTTTCCACAACTTTTTCTATTCTCCCATCCACGATTTATTTAAGAACGAGCTTACAAAGCCTATTTTTTTAAAGGATAAGAAATATTCAAAACACCATCATTTTGCGGCAGATTATATCTCAAGTCAACAAAAAATCATTCTTTCTTTATATGAAAAGCTTGATAATTCAGTAGAAATAAAAACCCGAAAGCTTTATATAGCCGATGTTATCGGAGAAAATGTATGGGAAAATATCCAGCCT
This sequence comes from uncultured Roseobacteraceae bacterium, assembly GCA_964521225.1. Taxonomy (GTDB): domain Bacteria; phylum Bacteroidota; class Bacteroidia; order Cytophagales; family Flammeovirgaceae; genus CAYUJH01. The sequence continues at coordinate 1,252 of CAZFQW010000023.1, read as the reverse complement.
TTGCCTTTCAATTCTAACGAATTTTCTATTACACAATGCTCCATTAGCAAAGATGGACAGACGCTCTACTTCGCTTCCGATAAAGAAGGAGGTTTTGGTGGAACTGATATTTATGTGAGTTATTTCTACAAAAACCAATGGACTTACCCCATAAATGTAGGGGAGCCTGTAAATACGCCCGGAAATGAAATGTTTCCATTTATCCATAAAGACAACCAACTCTATTTTGCATCGGATGGACATAAGGGCTTAGGCGGATTAGATCTATTTGAGTCAGTAGTAGGCTCGGAGGGCGGAATTAACCAAGTAAAGAACTTAGGTGCGCCAATTAACTCTGAAAACGACGACTTCGGTTTGGTGCTCGACGAAGTAAAACGACAGGGCTATTTTACCTCTAATAGAGAGGGGGGGAAAGGAGGAAACGACATCTACAAACTCAATGTGCTAAAAATGGCACCCTCTCGCCAACTAACCGACGATATCGACAAGCTATTCAAAGTAAAAGAGATGAAGATTGACGGCATCATTGTTAATAAAAACACGAATGAACCCATCCCCAAAGCAATTATTAAATTGTACAACAAAATAGAAGACGATTTATACCTCACTCGTTCCGATGATTTCGGTCGCTTTTCTTTCGATATACAGAACGACGCACTTTATGAAATTGGGAGCACTATAAGAGGCTACAAGAGAATGCAAAATCAACCGATTAGCACAGTAGGGCTTAACAAAGAAGATGTATTTAAGTATACATTAGAAATAGAGCCAATTACCTACAAATTTAGAGTAAAAGGAAAGGTGTTCGATGGCCAATCGAAAACCCCCATGATAGGTGCTGAAGTAGTGCTTTTAAATTTATATAAAGACCAATACGAAAACATAATAACCGATGAGGAAGGAAATTATACTTTCGACTTAAAAAAAGACCAAAACTATGTGTTGTTTATTCTTGAAAGGGGCTACAAACACTGGGAATTTGACCTTTCTACCTTCAACAAAAGGGCTTCTGAAACACAGGTAATTAATATTGAACTTCTACCCAGCGATAAAATAAATAATGACGAGTAAATTGATGCCTCCCAAGCTCCAAAAAGGAGATTTAGTGGCGATTGTAGCACCTTCAGGTAAATTGTATAGTGATAATCTCGATCAAGCGATAGTATTATTGCAATCGTGGGATTTAGAAGTAGTAGTAGGCAAATATGTATGGGATAATTACTTTTCGTTTGCGGCAATAGATGAGAAACGG